>JAAXWY010000031.1 GCA_013334745.1 Coriobacteriia bacterium | reverse complement strand
AGGGCTACGGCTTCATCTCGCGTGAGGATGGCGACGACCTGTTCGTCCACTTCTCCGAGATCCAGGGCGATGGCTTCAAGACCCTCGACGAGGGTCAGGTTGTGGCGTTCGACGTCACCACCGGTCAGAACGGCAAGCTCCAGGCGAGCAACGTTCGCAAGGTCTAGCTCGTCGCACCATCTGCGATGAACTCACGAGGGCGGCTCCCATGGGGCCGCCCTCGTTGCGTTGTCTGGCAGGTGCTCGGTGTGTGTGGTGCGCACGCGTCCGGCGTGCTCACTCATCCGGTCGCTGCCGCCTCTGGGCCTTCTGGGCCGAGCGGCGCGATTTCGCCTCGAGCCGGCGCGCCACGGCGCCTTTAGACGGCTTCGTCTTCACGCGCTTGGGTCGTACTCGCTGCGCATCGACGATGCGCTCGCGAAGCCGCCTGAGCGCATCGTGCTTGTTGCGCAACTGGCTGCGTTCGCGCCGTGCGACGATGACGATGCCGCTCGGGCGGTGGATCAACCGCACCGCCGAGTCGGTCGTGTTGACCGACTGACCCCCCGGACCGGTCGCTCGAAAAACCTGCACGTCACATTCGCCGAGCAGGGCTTCATCGGTTTCGGGGATACGGTAGTCCGGCGGTAGGTGTGTCATTCGCCTATCGAGATCGCTCCGGTCGGGCACGCATCAGCCGCATCGCGGACGCAACCGTACTGCTCGGCGCCGGGCTCGGGTGTGATGACGTGCGAGTAGCCGTCGTCCTCGACGCGGAACACGTCGGGGCACAGGTCTTCACACGAACCGCAGCCGATGCACAGGTCTTCGTCCACACGAGGCTTCATGACATCCCCCTCAGATAATCGGCGCTCAACCCATTCGCGCCGCCGATTCGAGTCTACCCCGCAGGTGGCATGCGGCAAACGCTTCAACTCCGGCGATGTGCGAACCCGGCGGCCAGGAGGGAATATCGCAGTATTCACACTCCTTCACACGGAATTCACACGGCGGTGGCAGACTGGGCCGCGTAAGACTCGCGAACCGGGCGCAGAGGCGCTCTCACCGGAGGTGCACATGAGCACGAAGAAGGTCATCGGACTTGTCGCCGCGGCGCTTATCGCCGGGCTCGTCTTGGGTAGTTTCGGTATCGCCAACGCCGGTGGGAAGCTCGGTGCCAAGCCGGCCACCGTTACCGCCGCTCCTGCTGCCGCTCCCGCCACCGTCGCGTGTCCCAACGCCGCGAGTGGCGCCTGCACGAAGGCCGCCGACGGAACCTGCGCGACCGACGGCCAGTGTGCCAACGGCGGCGCGTGTGCCACTGACGGTGCGTGCGCGAACGCCGCGAACTGCGCCAATACCGCTTGCCCGAAGTCGGCAGCCGCTGCCGGCGGAGCAGCCGCATGCGCTCCCGGCGCTGACTGCAGTGCGTGTGGCTCGTGCGACACGGGTGCCGCCCAGTAGTTCTCGGCCACCGCGCAGCACAACAGATCGATCAAGTCGTCAGGCCCGGCACAGTGCCGGGCCTGACGTGCGTTTCGAGCGGGTAGAATCCTCATACGCGCTGGCGTGCGACGCGTATGCGAGCCCGCAACTTCGCGGTGCGAGAGGAGGTGACGATGTGGGCGAAGTGGTCGTCGGGACGTGTTCGTGGACCGACAAGACGATGATCGAGCGGTGGTATCCGCCCAAGACGTCGTCACCCGAGGCTCGGCTGCGCTACTACGCGGCGCGCTACGACACCGTCGAGGTCGATTCCACGTTCTACGGGCTGCCCCGCGAGGACTACGCGCGTCACTGGGCCGAGCGCACGCCTGACGGATTCACCTTCCACATCAAGGCGTACGGCTTGATGACCGGCCACGAGGTCGACGAGCGCTCCCTCGCACCCGAACTGCGCGACTACGACTACGAGCTCACGCACACCGGTCGCGTGCGCCACCCCGAGCAACGCATGATCGATCGCAGCTTCGAGCTCTTCGTCGATGCGCTCCAGCCGCTCGTGCGCGCGGGCAAGATGGGTGGCGTGCTCATGCAGTACCCCGCGTACATGACCGCGATCGACCGCCAGCACGCGCACGCGAATCTCGAAGTCATCGATCGCGCCGCAGCGATTCTCGATCCGCTGCCGGTATTCGTCGAGTTTCGACATGCGAGTTGGGTCACGGGGCCTCAGCTGGAGCAGACGATGAAGTTCCTCTCGGACCGCAACCTGACCTACGTCGCGGTCGATGCGCCGCGGATCCCCGGCTCCGCGGTGATGCCGCCGGTGACTGCGGCGACGTCTCGCCTCGGCTACGTGCGGTTCCACGGGCGCAACGCCGGCACGTGGAACGTGCGCACGGCGTCGGCGGCCGACCGCTTCGACTACGTCTACGACCGCGATGAACTCGCCGAGTGGACCGAACCCATCGGCCGGCTGGCCGGTGAGACAGAGCGCACCTGGGTGATGTTCAACAACTGCAAGTACGACTACGCACCCCGAAACGCCCGCGAGATGGCCGAGATACTCGGCGACGTGGTGGCGCCACGCGAGGGCGGGACGAAGACCGGCGAGCCGATCGACGGCGTAAGTTCGCAGGGGGACTCGGCGGGTGAACAGGCGACGCTGTTCTGACGCTGCCTGCCGCCTGTCCGCACATGACCGCGTTACACTCGGGAGACGACCGCTCGACTTGTGAGGAGCCGCACCGTGAGTACCGTGCTCATCGTCGATGACGAGGCAAACATCCGCGAGCTGGTCAGCGTCTACCTGCAGTCCGCCGGGTTCACGATCGAATGCGCTGCCGATGGCCCCGCCGCGGTGAAGCGCTTCCGAGAGGTCGGCCCCGACCTCGTCGTGCTCGACATCATGCTGCCGGGGATGACCGGCGCCGAGGTCTGCAAGGCGATCCGAGTCGAGTCGTCTGTGCCCATCCTCATGCTCACCGCGAAAGACACCGACGCCGATAAGGTCGCGCTGCTCGAGGGCGGCGCCGACGACTACGTCGTCAAGCCGTTCTCACCGCCGGAGCTGGTCGCCCGGGTGCGTGCGCTACTACGGCGCGCGGGCGAAGGGCATGGTTCCGCGGGCACTCCGGCGGCCGAGCCTGCTGCAGTACGCGTCGGTGGGCTTGCGATCGATCCGGCCACGCGCGAAGTCACGGTGGACGACGCGCCCATCGCGCTCACAGCTCGCGAGTTCGACATCCTGCTTGCGATGGCGCGCCGACCGGGCGTGGTGCTCTCACGCGACCAGTTGCTCGAGGCCGCAGTCGGCTACGCCGACTTCGCGGAGGCTCGCGGCGTCGACGTCCACATCCGCCACATCCGCGAGAAGCTCCGCGACGATGCCGCCGCTCCTCGATTCCTCGAGACGGTGCGTGGCGTGGGCTACCGCGTGCGCAAGGACGCGCCGTGAGCGACGCCGGCGCCCGGGGCTCGCGTCCGCGGCCGAGCACGGCGTCGCGCGCCCGCGCGTACGTGGTCGGTGGCACGCTACTCTCGCTCGTCGTCGCGTTCGGGGTGTTCGCTGCGGTGTGGTCGCAGTACGCCATCGGGCGGCGCACCGACGACCTCGCGCGACAGGTCGCCGTTCTCGCGAAGGGCCAGGCGGCCGCCGAGCAACTCGACGAGGCCGTCTCGGCGACCACTCGCGACCGCATGCTGCGCATCGAGGCCGGGCTTATCGGCGCAGCGCTCGTCGTCACCGATGACAGCGGCAAGGTGCTGCGCTCGACGGCCGGCACTTCCGCCGCGCCGCTGCCGCTCGGGCGGCTCAAGCCCACGCAGGTCGCGGACGTGAGCGCGGCTCGGCTGCGCACCGGTGCAGGCGTGCCGGTCGTGATGGTCGCGACGCCGATGGACGGCGGGCACGTGCTCGTCGCCATCCAGGGGCTCGCCGAGATCGGCCGCGCCCAGACCGGGCTACTCGCACTGGCGGGACTATCGCTTGTCGTCGCTGCCGTCGTCGCGTTCGTCGCCGGCGGCGTGCTGGCGCGTCGGCTCACCGCGCCGCTCGTGCGGCTTGAGTCCGCCGCCGATCACGTCGCGGCAGGCGAGCTGGGCACTCAGGTCGCCGAGGAGGGCGACGCCGAGACCGCGTCGCTGGCGCGCTCGTTTAACCGCATGTCCTCACGCGTGGCTGACGCGTACGCGGCGCAGAAGGCGTTCGTGGGCGACGTCAGCCACGAGATCCGCACGCCGCTGACGTCCATCCGAGGTTTCGCGCAGGCGCTTCTCGACGGCGTGGTGAGCGAACCTGACAAGCGAACCCACGCGCTCGAAGTCATCCGAGACGAGGCCGACCGTATCGCCGAGATGTCGTCGACGCTGCTGGCGCTCGCCGAGCTCGACGCGGGGTCGGTGCGCCTCGCATGCACGCCGGTCGACGTCGCAACGGTGCGTGACGCGCTCGCCGGGCGTTTCGTTGCGACCGCGGATGATGCCGGCGTCACGCTCGCGCTCGAACTCGATGACAACGCCCGTCCGCTCGGCGACGTCGACCGCGTCGTGCAGGTCGTCTCGGCGATCGTCGGCAACGCGATCGGGCACACGCCTTCGGGCGGGACCGTGCGCGTGCGCGCTGTCGCGGAAGGGGGCGCGTGGGTGGTTCGAGTCGCCGACTCCGGTCCGGGTGTACCCGTGGCCGATCGAGCGCGCATCTTCGAACGGTTCGCTCGGCTGGACTCGTCGCGGACGAGCAGCAGTGGCGGCGCCGGGTTGGGACTGTCGATCGCGTCACGCTTCGTCGAGCTCATGGGCGGGACGATCTCGGTGGGGGACAGCGATCTGGGTGGCGCGGAATTCGCGGTCACATTGCCGCTGGCGCGCTCGTGAGCCGTGAAGGCGGGCTGCTCGGCGGACATGTTGCTCAATGTAAACTCAACACGTGGTCAACCACCGCGCAACCGCAGGCTCCGATACTGAGAGCACGGAAGGTCACACCGTGCGGGTGCGCGGTAATCGATCGGAGTGCCTGAGATGAAGACCAGATCAATCGGAACCATCGCCGTCGCTGCAGCTCTTGTTGCCGCGCTGGCGGTGCCGATGTTCGCGCAAGCCACCGCCGGAAGCGGTACTGGTACCGGCACGGGCTCGGGCACCCAGCTGACCGCTCAGCAGCGCGCCGACCGAGCAGCGGCCCGCAAGGCCGCTCGCAAGGCGAAGAAGGACGCACTCGAAGCCGCTCGCAAGGCGAAGAAGGCAGCCCGCCAGGCCGCTCGCAGCAGCGAGGCTTCCGCCACCAAGGGGCAGCGCGAGGAGCAGCTCAAGAACCGCATCAGTAACATTCTGGCGGCGCGTGACCGTCGCTTCGACGCCGCCACCGCCAACATCACCAAGCGCATCGGTCGTGTGTCAGCGCTCACCGACAAGGTCGAGGGAGCAGGCGGCAACGTGGGTGGCGTGCGCAGCAGCCTCGACGCGGCCCGTGGCCACCTCGCCACAGCGCTCGCACTCGAAGCTGACGCGGCCGATCTGTTCAACGCAGTGCCGGGCGCCAGCAACCGACGCGCGGCGTTCACCACCGCCCGGGCGAAGGGCCGGGGCGCTGTCGCCGAACTGAAGCTCGCCCGCTCGTCTGTCCGCGACGCCGCTCAGGCCCTGCGCGTGATCGTCCGCGAGCTGCGTTCGCAAAACGCGACGGAGACGGTGAATGCCCAGTAGCCTGTCAGTCAGACTCGCCGCCATGGTGCTTCTCGCGACCGTTGTCGCCACCGCAGGAGGATGCGCGAAGCCGGCGGGACCCCAGATGAGCGATCAGTCGCAACTCGCGACCGCCACGGCGGACGCGAGTTCGTCTGCGTCTGCGAGCGGTTCGGCGGATGCGTCGGCAGCGGGCGGTTCGGCGGGAGTGAAGCCGACCGGTCCGCTCACGTCATCGGATGCCAAGGCGATCGAAGCCGAGCTCTCGGCGATCGAGAAGGAGCTCGAGAGCATGTCGCTGCCGGGTGATGGCGACTTTGGGGGTATAGAGTCAGGGCTGGAGTAGTCCAACCGCCCAAGCCCATCCTCGCCGAGGAGCCTCATGGTCTCGATGTACCTGCCCACGATCGACCGGCCCCTGTGGCCGTGCTTCGTGCTGTTGGCGGTGTTCATCCCCATCTCGATCTGGCACGAGATCCACTGGCGCCGCACGGTCAGGGACTACGCGGGCAAGCGCCGTGAGGTGGGAGCCACCGGCGAGTGGCCGACCGGTGACGTCCGATTCGCGCTGAGTATCCAGCCGGGACTGCTGTTGTTCGCGACCGTGCTGCTTGCGCTCATGGTCTGGCTCGGCGCGACAGCGCTGTTCACCTGGCCAAAGAAGCCGCTGCTGTTCCGAGAGCCGCTCAACTACTTCGACCGCCCCTATCTTGCAGCAATGCTCGTCGCCGGAACCGCCGCGGTGGTTGGAGCGCTGGCGCTCTGCGTCGACTTGTGGCGCTCGCCGTGGCGCGGCGTTGCTCGGCAGATACGGCGTGCGGTCCACGCGCGTCCGCGGGCGCGCGACGAGCGGATGGCAGCGGCGCTGCTGGTCGATCCGGGTGTCGCCGAGGGACGCCCGCTCGCGGCGCAGGCGGCTGCTGTGCCGCCGCCAGGGGCGCCGCCCACGGATGCACCGCCGGAGCCGCCGGGATACGCGCCCCGCAAGCCGCCGGACTAGCTCCCCGCGACCACGTCGCTTGTGCGGATGTCCTGCACCAGCTTGCCGTCCTGGATCTCGAGGATGCGGTCGGTGCGCTCGGCAATCGAGCGGTCGTGGGTGACGATCAAGAACGACGTACCGAGTTCCTTGTTGATCGTGCGGAACAGGTCGTACACCAGATTGGTGTTGATCGTGTCCAGGTTGCCCGTGGGTTCATCGGCGAGCAGGAGCGACGGCCGGTTCACGAGCGCGCGCGCGATCGCGACCCGCTGCTTCTGACCGCCCGAGAGCTGGTTGGCGTTCTTGCCCTCAAGACCGTCCAGCCCGAGCAGGTCGAGTGTCTCGAGCGCACGAGTCCGCAACTCGGCCGCAGGCAGTATGCCGCCGATAAGCGCCGGCATCTGCACGTTCTCCATCACCGAGAACTCCGGCAGCAGGTAGTGGAACTGGAACACGAAGCCGATGAGGTCGTTGCGCAGCTTGGCTCGGCCGTCCTTGTCCAACATCGACACGTCTTTGCCCTGGTAAGTGATGGCGCCGGTGGTTGGGGTGTCGAGCAGGCCGAGCATGTTGAGCAGCGTCGACTTGCCGCTGCCCGACTGGCCGATGATGGCCGCGAACTCGCCTTCGCACATGGTCACGTCCACTCCGGCGAGCGCCTGAGTGGCTGCGTCCCCTTCGCCGTAGACCTTGCCCAGACCGGTGGCCACGAGCAGTGTTCCCTCGTCGCAGGTATCAGGCACTCTGGATCACCTCGATCGGGTCGAGGCGCGATGTCGATCGTATCGGAACGATCGAGGAGAGCAGGGCGACGATGATGCCGATGAGCGAGGAGACGGCCACGAAGCTCGGTTGCATCTCGATCGTGAAGGGCGCGGGGGAGAGCTTGAACAGCGCGAGCAGCCCGAATGAGAAGAGCACGCCCGCGAGCGAGCCACCCATGCCCAGGATGGCGGCTTGGAACAGGAAGACCTGTCCGGCCGGCCGGTCACCAAGGCCCATCGCCTTGAGGATGCCGATCTGCCGCGTCTTCTGGACCGCCGCGATGGCGAGCGTGGATGCGATTCCCAGCGCGATCGCGATGAGCACGAACGCCTGGATCATGTAGCTGGAGA
The DNA here is from genome assembly GCA_013334745.1 of Coriobacteriia bacterium. NCBI lineage: Bacteria > Bacillati > Actinomycetota > Coriobacteriia > Coriobacteriia bacterium. Next base: position 21,883 of record JAAXWY010000031.1, on the reverse strand, counting down.
CCGACTGTGCGGTGAGCCCGGCGAGCAGGTCGGCGTTCTGGCCCTGCCAGTCGAGTACCGAGACGCCGGGAAGCTGCTGGCTCCACTGCGCTGCGACCTGCGCTGAGTCGTAGGGCTGGACGAGCTGCATCTGCACGCTCGAGAACTCGTCGTTGGCCCATCCGAGAACGTTCTGCGGCACCGCAGGCGCGACGAACGCGTTTCGGAGGTTGAACTGTGCCGAGCCCAGGTCGAAGATCCCCGTGACCTTGAACGAGCCCGTCTGGTTGTTCGAGAACTTGAGCGAGATCGTGTCACCCACCGAGATGTTGAACTTCTCGGCGAACTCCTTGCCCAGCATGATCTCGCTGGGGCCGATGGATGCCTTGCCCTCGATGGTGCGCTTCGTGAGCTTGAAGATGCCGTCAATCTCCTGCAGCTTCCCGCCGATGACACCCAAAGTTGAGCTGTCGGTGCCGTTGCTGAACAGCACGGACACCGAGCGTATCGGCGCGACGGTGCCCGGCTTGACGCGCGGGTCGGATGCGAAGAGCTTCTGCATCTCGGGGGAGTACCGAACGGGGTCGGACTCCTTGATGGCCTTGACGGTGATGTGAGCCGCCGAGCCGATCGTGGTCTCGAGCAGGTTGGCCTGCAGCGACACGATGATCGAGCCCACGAAGATCTGCGTCGCGATGCCCACGCCGATACCGGCGATGATGAGCGCGGACTGACCGGGACTCGAGCGCAGGAAGCGCCATGCGATGCGCAGCGGCAGCATTCGCGTCACCCAGCCGTCGCGGGATCGAAGAGCCCGAGCTCGTGCGTGTCGAGGAAGTCCTCGGAGGGCCAGTGCTGGTCTCGTGAGAACGCCGGGCCACCAATGACAATGCGCGCCCCCGGCAGTTGTGCGCGAAGCGAGTCGACGAAGGTGCGCAGCTCAACGCGCTCGAAGACGGTCGAGACAGACAGCGCGACGAGATTCGCGTCGGTCGCCTTGGCTGCGGCGATGATCTGGTCGAGCGGCGTATCAGCGCCGAGGAATGTCACGTCGTAGCCGGCGAGCTGGAAGCGGTCGGAGAGCATCCGCAAGCCGAGTTCGTGCTGCTCGCGAGGCGGACAGGCTAGCAGAACGCGCTCACCGCGTGGGGTGACCTTGGCGGATTCACGCTGCACGTCGAGGTAGAGCGACTCGACGATCGTGCGCACCGTGTGCGAGTCGAAGTGCTCCTCCCACACCTGCTCCTTGCCGTGCGACCACGCCGAGCCGATACCCGCGAGCAGCGGGCTCAGCACGTCGACGTAGAGCGAGACGATCGAGATGTCACCTGCGTGAACCGCATCGAGCGCGCGCTCGACCGCGCCAACGCGGTCGCGCTTCGCCAACGCGACCTGGATGCCCGTGCGAAGGTTGTCGGCGAACGTCGTGCCTTGTGTGGGGTCAGCCATGCGTGCCTCCTGTCCTGCGGGAATGATACCCGTTCCGGCCGTTTGAGGCGTTCGGGCGTATCCCTTTGTACACGCGCTAGACAATGGTGCGCGTCGTCGGTAGAATCCCCTTCGCTGTCCGTTCGCGACGGCTACCCATTCGGGGGTATAGCTCAGTTGGTTAGAGCGCTGGCCTGTCAAGCCAGAGGTCGCGGGTTCGAGCCCCGTTACTCCCGCCACACGAACTCACGCAAGCCGTCCGAGCAGGGCGGCTTGTTTCGTTTGGGGAGGGGGTTGATTGCGCCCTACTTGAGTCTTGTGCTGGATTGGACACGGGCGACTCCCGAGAATGTGGACCGCAGGCGGGTGATACCCTGCGTCGAGGGGAAGCTGCTGCCAAGCAGAGGCGGAGCTACACGAGGGGGAAGCAAATGGTTCCGGTGCTTCGCAAGACGTCTTCACGCCGGTCTACTGGGCGCACAGTAGGTTGGCGCGTGGCCGCCGGACGAGTGCAGTTGGTCCTCACGGCCGCTGCCGTCCTGTGCGCCTGCAACTCTCAGCCTGCAGTAGCGGCTGTAGCGAGTGTAGGAAGTATCGTCAGAGTCTCCACGGCGTCTGATGGCACGCAGGGTGCAGGCCATTCTACGTGGCCCACCCGGGTATCAGATGACGGCCGCTACGTCGCCTTCATATCGGATGCGCCGAACCTGGTCCCAGGGGATACGAACTCTGCCAAAGACGTATTCCTCAAGGACCTGTGGACCTCGACAACAACTCGAGTGAACACCGATTCGTCAGGCGCGCAGGCATCGCGCGGATGCGTCAACGGACGCCCCGCAATGTCGGCCGACGGGCGCTTTATCGCGTTCGAGTCGGTATCCGCCGACTTGGTGCCTGACGATACAAACGGTGAGGAAGACTGTTTCGTCAAGGACACAACGAACGGGCAGTTGTTTCGAGTGTCGACGGACTCCTTAGGTGCCCAAGCGTCCTGTACTGGTGCGAACCTGTCGATCTCAGGAATATCAATCTCAGGAGATGGTCGGTTCGTCGCGTTCTCCTCAAGCTCCCCCACACTGGCGCCGAGCGGTGACGCGGGTATCGTTTCGGTGTTCCTCAAGGATCGAGCGACGAACGAGACGACTCTGATCTCATCAACGTCCGAGGGTACCGCTGGCAACGCCACATCGTTCGCACCTGCCGTGTCGAATGACGGCCGGCAGGTGGCGTTCGTGTCCGATGCGACCAACCTCGTTGCGGGAGGCGTGCGTTCGCCCGGTAACGTGTTCGTCAAGAATCGGGTGACGGGCGCAATCCGTCTTGTCTCATGCTCGTCCGATGGCACGCCCGCGAACGGCTGGACGTATCGTCCTTCCATCTCAGCAGACGGCAGTAAGGTGGCCTTCTCTTCGTCGGCGTCGAGTCTGGTGCCGAACGACACCAACGACCTTGTAGACCAGTTCGTGAAGGATCTTGATTCAGGTGAGACGGCTCGCGTCTCGACAGCATCAAACGGTCAGCAGGGGAACCACTATTCCGATCAGGACAACTCTATCTCAGGATCGGGCAGATACGTGGCTTTCACCTCCCAGGCCACCAACTTCGGCATGCCGAATGGGTTCGGGGCCAACTACCGTGTGTATCTCAAGGACCTCCAGACGGGGCAGACCACCGGCTTGGCCGCGAATCCAAGTGGGACGCCAGGTACCGGATACGACATGGGGCCGGTGCTGTCCAGCAACGGGCGCTACGTTGCCTTTCTTTCCAGCGCACCAGACTTGGTTTCGGATGACACAAACGGCTTGCTAGATGTATTCGTCAAGGAGATCGGCAGCCCGGTTACTCCCGTTCCTGACAGCCATGCGACCGACGAGCCAGTCCTTGTCCTAGTGGCTGGCCTCAACAGCAATACCGGGTGGTGGGCGACCCAGCCGTGGGCTTGGTCCGACTGGGAGACCAATGATTCCAACAACCTTGGGGATCCTTGGGCGTACATCGGCCAACAGGCTGTGGCCCGAGACAAGCTCGGGGCCTCCGATGTGCTCGTGATGCCCACCAAGCAGGGGATTTCGCCGGTGGACGCTGGCAGGGCTGCATGGGGCTACTGCATCAACTCCACAGGTCGGCTTGAACCCAATATCAGGCAACTCGCGGGATGGCTTGGATCATCGAAGGTCCAGAAGAGGATCAACGGTCGTCCGGTGATACTCATCGGCCATTCCTACGGAGGCGTGATCGCGCGGTCGATGCTCGCGAGGGAGAACCTGAATACTCCAAACTGGAAGTCAACGCGCAAGCAGATCCGGGGCATCATCCAGCTCGGTAGCCCCAACGGGGGATCGGGCACCGCAGATGAGGCGAACAAGGGATCGAATGAGTGGATGATGCAGATGTCCGATGCGACTCAGGACCTCTCTACGTCTCACATGCGTATGTGGAACAAGAACAAGATCAACAAGGGCCGGGTTGGCGTACCCGTGAGGAGGCTCGGGGGCACGTATCTTCCGAAAGCGTTGGACTCCATGCCGGCATCCACCGGAGATGATCTCCACCAGTGGATATGGGCTCATGACTTCAGTTCGTACAATGGCAATCTGCCAAACGACGGCGCACTGGCGATTGGGTCGCTGAAAGACGCCTTCGGAGTCCTCGATGATGCGCTCGACCGCGATTTTGGTGGCGGTAAGTTCTCGGAGCACTCCACCTACACCCATTCGGCGTTCTATCCCGGCACTAACCGCACCTACAACGGCGTGAAGTATCGTGAACTAGTTCCACAGAAGGACAGTAACGGGTTGATGCCGGAGATCGCCGCCGCCATTGCGTCCATTGGGTCTCGCGACACCGCATCACGCAGTGCTGGTGCCGGTCGTTCACAAACAGCCGCCCAGTCTGCCGAGATTGCCGGATCTGACCCCGGGGCCTCCGTGACCATTCCGCGGAGGACGGTCTTGGTATCTTCCGATGCCACTAGCTACGTAACCATTCCTCTCGACGGCTCGGCAAGCATACGCGCGTCTTCGCGTGCTGGCACACCGACTGTGACTGTTCATGACGAGGACGGCACGCTGGTGGGCGGCTCCAGCGGGGCGGAACTGGGCACTGACGGGACGGTCTTCTCGTTCCTTCGCGCAGAGCCGGCGAACACGGGACGATACGCAGTCGGGGTGACCCTTCCGTCGGGGGTGTCTGGCGAAGTTGTCCTAGGGGGCGTCGTCACCGGAGGCGCGAAGCTGCTGATCTCAGGAGCGGATTCACCTGTCTCGGGCACTGCAACCACCCTTACGGCTGGCTTCGCTGCCGCTACGGGTGTGCCGCTCACCAACGCCATCGTGACCGGTATCGCCAGCTCGGGGGGCTATCCGGATGTCGCACTCGTCTTTCGCGACAACGGATTGGCTCCCGACACGACGGCTTCGGATGGCATCTATGCAGCGGTGTTCACGCCGCCTGTGCCCGGTAGGTGGCTTGCACACGTGCAGGGCGCGCATCAGGCAGCCGAACGCGTCAACACCATCGTCTTCGATGTTGGAGATGAGGTTGCTACAGTGACCGGGTCGATAGGTGAGACAACGACTCCGGGGCCAGGCGAGACACTCGCTGCACTCGGTGTGGAGGTGCCGATACGGGTATCTGTCGAAGGCACCTACACGCTAGTTGCCGTTCTCTCTGATGCCGCGGGTCGGCAGATCGGCTCCGCCGTAGGGACGGCCAGCCTTGCATCGGATGAGTCCGCCACCATCGTGGCTACGATTGACGCCTCTCCGCTCTCGGTCATCATTCCCGGCAGAATTACGGTTGAGCCTTTGCTAATCTACCGTGAAACCGATGGTGTCGATTTGTATGCTGGTTCGGGACCGGGACTCACGACGACTCGTTCCTACTCTGCGGCCGACTTCTACGCCTTCTCAGTCTCGCTCGATGGCCCCGCGGCCAACCCGAGCCCGACAAGCGCCGTTCACTTCACCGGCACGGCCCTGAACACCTCATCGACAGTCGCAAACGTGGAATACTCGATTGACGGCAGCGAGACATGGCACCCTGCGACTGTCTCGGACGGTGCCTTTGACTCGCACTCCGAGGACTTTTCTATCGACTTGGAGCTCCCAGACTACGTCTACGGTATTCTCGTGCGCCAGACAGGCTCGGACGGTGCGCAGCTCCCAGTCCCCGACTGGGCCGGCAGGCGGTTCACCATCGATACCACCGCTCCCGCCACGGCCGCGGACCTCGCAGCAGTCCTGACGACCGAGGCTGGCCCACCGGTCGCCCGTACGACCTGGTTGCCCCCCTCCGATTCGCCCTCCGACACCGCATCGACCGTTCGGTATGAAGTTGGCCTGGACGGTGTCGACACGCTGACCACCTACGACACGGGCGTTGATCTCCCGCTCCCCGACTCCCGGCCGCATACCCTGAACGTGACGCCAATCGACGCAGCTGGAAACACCGGGCCGACATCGACGTGCGATGTCGCCGGGACCTGGATTCCGACCTACGTTATCTCCACGAGTGTGCCGCTCGGCCACGGTTCGATCGCGCCATCCGGCACGGTCTCGGTCGATGAAGGCTCGAGCCTCACCTGTACCATCACGCCGGATATCGGATACCACACGCTCGACGTTACCGTAGACGGCAAGTCCATCGGTGCAAGCAGTTCGGTCACGTTCGCGAACATCTCCACAGACCGTGTGATCTCGGCCACTTTCGCGATCAACAACTTCCGCTTGGGCTACGTCGTGGGCAGCGGCGGCACACTCACTGGCGTCGCGTCTCAGACGGTGGAATACAACGGGGCTGGCACACCCGTTACGGCGGTCCCGAGCGCGAACTACCGATTCGTGTCATGGTCGGATGGAAAGACCGCCGCCACCCGCACCGAGGCCACGGTGACAGCGGATGCCACCTACACGGCAACCTTCGCCAAGGACATCAAGACGGCGTCCATTGCGCGGACTCCGAACAGATCGTCCGTGACCTACACCCGCAAGCGCGGGGTGGCTCGTTTCACGCTCTCGGCCTCGATCAAGGGCTGGGGCAGCAAGGCTGTCGCGGGACACTACGTGTACCTCCAGTCGTCCAAGACCGGGAAGAGCTGGAGCAACACCTACCGAATCAAGACGGGCCTGACCGGCAGGGCGTCCAAGTCCTTCAAGATCACGAGCAAGCGGACGCGCTACTACCGCTGGTACGTGCCGGCGAAGTTGGGCGTGTGCCTGAAAACGTACTCACGGGCGACCAAGGTGACGGTGAAGTAGCCCCGTTGTATCGCGGCTGTACGGCGGGTCGGGAGCGTACAGAGCCAATCGACCGTCGTTCCGGCGACACGGGCTACGAGTACTCGTAGCCCCACCAAATCGTCACCCGAGAGCCCTTAGGGACCGTACTGCCCGCGGCGGGACTCTGTTTGTAGACTGTGCCATCCGTCGTCTGCCCCCCGTCACCGGCGTAGACACCGGTGCTCGTCACCCTGAAACCTGCGGCCTTGAGTCGCGCCTCCGCGTTGGACATGAACACCCCGCGCATGTTGGGCACCCTCACCATGACCACGCCCGTGGACACCTTGAGTAGAATCGTGCTTCCGGGACGCGCCTTGCCGCCGGACGGCTTCTGGGCGATGACGGTACCCTTCCTCGCCTTGTTGGCCTGCTTGCCCACCTTCACGCGGAAGCCGGCGTTCTTGAGGATCGCCTCGGCCTTCTTCTGCGGCTTACCCTTCACGTTCGGCACGGACACCGGTTCGCGACCCTTGCTGATGACGAGTGCGACCATTGATCCGCGGGGTGCTTCCTCACGCGGTGTCGGTGTCTGCGTGGTGACCACGCCCGCAGGAATGGATGCATCGTAGGACTCGGTCACGTCGCCCAGGACAAGGCCTGCGGCTACAAGCGCCGCCTCGGCCTTCAACTTATTGAGTCCGGCGAGATCAGGTGTCGGCACGGGGGCCGGACCTGCAACCGTCAGCACGACCGTCGATCCCGGCTTGGCGGTCTTGCCGCCTGCGGGTTCTTGCGCAATCACGGCCCCCGGGGAGCCTTGCGCACTCTCGTCGTAGGTGACCTTGCCCAAGATGAAGCCTGCGGTCTTGAGCGCAGCCTGTGACTGGGCGAGGGTCATGCCTTTGGTGTCAGGAATCGCCGTGCCGCATCCAGTGAGTGCAAGCATCACAAGCATGAGCATGACGACGATCAGCGTTCGCTTCATACGAATCCCCCTTGGTACTAAGAAGGCATCCCCCGATGCCGCTACCCGAGTAGCGCCGGACCGACTGTAGCGCAAAGGGTCGCCGAGTGGGATCGGGGTGGCTCTCCGGGATCGAGCCCCGTTACTCCCGCTGCGAGAGCAGTCGGGCCGCTACTCCTCCGGCAGCTGATCAAAGTCGACGGCCGCGAGCCGCCCGCCCGCCGACACCAGCAGCGCAGCCACCGGTGCACCCAGCGCTGCGCCCAAGAGACCGCCGAAGATCCCGCCCATCATGGTTGCCACGAGCACGACGATGGGGCTGAGATTGAGCGAGTCACCCATGAGCCGGGCGTTGATGATCGACTGCAACAGGTTCTGGGTCACGAGAATGACGACGAGGATCGTCACGGCCTTCGAGAAGCCGCCCGCGCCCAGCGCGATGAAGAACGCGAACGCGCCCGACAGGATTGCCCCAAAGAACGGGATGTAGTTCGTCAGGAAGGTCACAAGCGCGACCGGAATGGCGAGCGGAAGGCCCATGACCAGCATGACGGCGCCAATCACGGTTGCCACCACGACGCCGGAAACCGTCATCGCACTGAAGTAGCCACGCATCGCCCGCACGGCGTCTCCCACGATCTCGGTGCCGAGCTCCTCGGGCAGTCCGCCCAGATGGCTCCCCATCCAGCTGATGATGTTGGGGAAGTCTGCGAGCACGTAGTACAGCAGCATCGCGCCGATGAAGATGCCGAAGAACAGCGCGAACACGCCGGACAGGCCGCTGGCGAGCGTCCTGCTGAGAATCGACGCGAGTCCACCAAGCGGTGGAGCGTCTGCGCCACTCGCGGTCTGACGGGCTGAGACGATGATGTCCTGCACGACATTCGGGTCGATTCGCAAGGCGCCGAGCCCTGCGCCGCCCTCGGCGATCCCGCTTTGGATCTGAGCTTGGATGCTCGGCCACTGCGATAGAACTCCCGCAAATGTGACCCAGAGCGTGGCGACCACGATGGCCAGGAGCAAAACGAGAACCGCGACAGCAGCACCCTGCGCTGGTATGCCGCGCGCGACCATCTTCTCGACAAGCGGGTAGGCGATCATCCCGATCACCATCGCGAGGATCAGCGGAATCGAGATGCTTGAACTCGCACCGAGGAATGCGGCGAGTATCACGAGCACGCCAACCACGCTGATGAACGCCAGACTGCCGATGGCGACGTTGATCACCCATCCCGGCATGATGCCGGGTCCGGCCGCGGCGAACTGATTGCCTGCGCTTCGAAGCTTGTCACTGAGTCTTGTCATGCCCTGATCTCCTCTTGCGCGATGCGGGTGTACCCGAGCGCATCCACCATGGTCCTCGAGGCGCGCGATCCTGCTTCAGCCTATGAGAGAAGTCGCCCGCCGTCGACCACGGAGTATGGGGTGAACGGAAACATTGTGAGCACAGAAGCGGGGTATCATCTTCGGGAGTACTAACGGAGTCGGGACACCTTGGGGGCACCCATGCTTGACGATCATCCGTCCGGTGCGGCTTCGAAGCTCGAGGGCCGAGTCAACGCCGCCATGCCGCAACTCACCACCGAACTCGCAGATCTCATCCGAATCCCCTCGGTATCCGAGGTCGGCTATCCGGCTCACACGCATGCACCGCTCTTGCAGGCCCGCGACTGGATCACCGCGGCACTCACGGAGGCTGGCTGCACGGTAACCAGCCTCGACCTGCCGGACACGGCGCCGATCATCCTCGGCGAGATCGAGGCACCGGCCGGTGCGCCCACGGTGCTGCTTTACAGCCACTACGACGTGGTGCCTGCTGGCGACGAGTCGCTGTGGGACACCCCCGCATTCGAGCCCGAAGTGCGCGATGGTGCGCTGTTCGGACGTGGTGCCGGCGACACCAAGTCCAACATCATGGCGATTATCGGTGCGTTGCGCGCGTGGGACGGACGACCGCCCGTTGGCGTTCGGGTCGTCATCGAAGGCCAGGAGGAGGTCGGCGGCGGCGCTCTCACAACCTACCCGCCGACAAACCCCGCGCTGTTCGCGGCCGACGCGATGGTCATCGCCGACATGGGCAGCCTGCGTCCGGGCCTGCCCACGCTGACCACCTCGCTGCGCGGTATGTGCAACGTGATCATCGAAGCGCGCACGATCGCCTCGGCGAAGCACAGCGGCTCGTACGGCGGCGCGGCGCCGGATGCGCTGCTCGCGGTCGTCCGCGCGCTCTCAACGCTGCACGACGACAGCGGCGACGTCGCGGTCGAAGGCTTGCTCCGCGACGAGTGGACCGCCGGCGGCCCCGACGAGGCCGAGTTCGCCGAGCTCGCCGAAGTCGTCGACGGGCAGCCGCTCATCGGCACGCGCACGCTCGGCAGCCGAGTGTGGACAGGCCCGTCAATCACCGTCATCGGCATGGACACGCCTCCCGTCGACGGTGCGCTCAATGCCGTCCAGCCGTACGCCCGCGCGATCATCAACGTACGCGTCCATCCCAAACAGGACGCGGGCGAGGCGCAAGCCGCCGTGATTCGCCATCTTTCGCAGGTCAACCCGTTCGGCATCACGCTCACCGTGACGCCCGGGCCCACAGGCAACGGCTTTGCGGCTGACACCACGAGTGCTGCTTATGCCGCCGCCGAGAGCGCCTGGACGGCCGCGTGGGGCACTCCGACCGTAGCGGCCGGGGCCGGCGGCTCGATCCCGCTCGTGAGCGCGCTGGCGCAGGCCGCACCGGAAGCCGTCATCGTGCTTGGCGGCGCGACCGACGGGTTCGCCAACATCCACGGCCCCAACGAGCGCGTCATGCTCGATGAGTTCGAGAAGACCACGGTCGCGATCGCCGACTTCCTCGGCAGGATGGCCCCGGCGTCTGATGGGAGTGCTTCGTGAGCACGGAGACTGCAGCGGCGACCGGTGCGCCGAAGAAGGCCGGCATCATGGCGAGCGTGCTCGACATCATCGAGCGCGTAGGCAACAAGGTGCCGCATCCGGCGCTACTGTTCCTCGGGATGTGTGTCGGCATCATCGTGTTGTCGCAGGTGCTCTACTGGACGGGCGCGAGCGCGACCTACGAGGTCATCAAGCCGCCGGCCGTCCCCGTCGAGCAGATCGACGTTGGCGGTTCGAGTCTGCCCGGCGAGGCACTTCCTGCCGAGCAGGCCGACGCGGGCGACTACAAGGTCGTCACCGAGACGGTCAAGGCGCGTGGTCTGCTCACCGTCGAGGGAATCCGCTTCCTCTTCACGTCGTTCGTGCGCAACTTCATGGGCTTCACGGCGATGGGCATCATCCTCATCGTCATGATCGGAGTCGGCATCGCCGAACTCTCGGGGCTGATCGCCTCGCTCATCCGAAAGCTGGTCGCGGTCTCCTCGGTGGGTTCGCTGACCTACATCATCGTGTTCCTCGGCGTCATCTCGAGCATCGCGTCTGACGCAGGGTACCTGGTGCTGATTCCGCTCGGGGCCGCGGCGTTCATGAGCGTCAAGCGTCATCCGCTCGCGGGCATGGCGGCGGCGTTCGCCGGCGTCGCGGGGGGCTTCGGCGTGAACCTGCTCGTGACCCCGACCGACGCCATCCTCACCGAGATCACCAACGAGGCGATCCACCTCGTCGATCCGGCGCAGTCGGTTGCCATCACCGCTAACCTCTACTTCGGCATCGCTTCGACCATCCTGCTGACCATCGTGCTTGCGCTCGTCACGTCGCGCATCGTTGAGCCGCGGCTCGGAGCGTACGACCCTGCAGTGGCGCCGAGCGGCGACGAGAAGGCCGAGGAGTCCGACGCGTTCGCGGGCATCACTCCCGAGCAGGACGCCAAGGGGCTTCGCTGGGCGGGCTACGGGCTGGTCATCATCACCGCGATCATCGCGCTGCTCACCCTTCCTTCAGGCTCGCCGCTGCGCGATCCCCTGACGGGGGCGGTCATCGGCACCTCGCCCTTCATGGACAGCCTCATCGTCATCATCGCGCTCGTCTTCCTGGCAGCCGGCCTCGGCTATGGTCGAGGCGCGGGAACCATCAAGAGTAGCGACGAGATCATCGGCGCGATCACGAAGTCCTGGTCGGGTCTGGCAGGGTTGCTCTTCCTCTTCCTGCTCATCGCGCAGTTCATCGCCTACTTCAACTACTCGAACATGGCCCAGATCGCTGCGGTGCGACTGGGCGACACGATCGAGCGGATGAGCGTCAGCTCGATCTGGCTGCTGCTCGGGGCGATGCTGATCACGCTTGTGGTGGGCATCATCATGCCGCAGGCGATCGCAAAGTGGGCGCTGCTGGCACCGATCTTCGTGCCGCTCTTCCTGCGCCTTGGCGTGGCGCCAGCGGTCGTGCTCGCCGCCTACCGAGTCTCCGATTCACCGGTCAATATCGTCACGCCGATCATGGCGTACTTCCCGCTCATCGTTGTGTTCGCTGCCCGATACGACAAGCGGTCCGGCATCGGCACGATCATCGCGCTGATGCTGCCATACTTCCTCGCACTCACGGTCACGTGGACGGCGTTCTTCGCGATCTGGTACCTGCTCGGCATCCCGTTCGGGCCGGCGCTCTGAGACTCGCCTCAGGGACCGACTCTCAGCCGGTGATACAGGCCGCCACCTACGGCGTTGCGTCAGGCTCGGCTGGTTCCGACTCCGCAGGGCCGGACGACACCAAGAGCATCACGCTGTAGCCCTTGTAGACGACCTCGCCCGCATCGGGTACCTGCTCGAACACGACGCCTTCCTCGTAGGTGTCGTTGGGCGTGGGAATGGCGATGGGCTGCAGGCCAGCGTCCAGAAGGATGCCGATTGCGTCCTCGGCTGCCCGACCGACCGCCTTCGGCACCTCGACCGTGTCAAGATCGGGGTAGAGGGGCGGATCGTCCTCACCGGGCGGCGGGTCGGGGTACGTCGGGGGATTCGCTGGCGGCTTGTCGGGCGCGGGCCCTGCCGAGACCAGCAGTCCGACCGTGCTGCCCGAGGCGACCTTCACTCCGGCGACGGGCTCCTGCTCGACGACCTGCCCCTTGGGCTTGGCGCTGTACATCTCGATCGCCCGAGCCTTCAGTCCCTGGGCCTCGAGCTTCGTGAGCGCGGCTGCCTGCTGGGAGCCGACGACATCCGGCACAGCCACGGCGGCAGCCGGCGCAGGCCCCGTCGAGATCGTGATCAGCACCATCGTGCTGGGCTCGACCTTCTCGTTGGCCGCGGGCGCCTGATGCGCCACGAGGCCCGAGGGCACCCTCGAGTCATTCGCCATCACGATGTAGGCCGCCAGCCCGGCCTCGCGCAACGTGGTCTGGGCCTGGCGCTGCGTCTTCCGGGTCACATTCGGCACCTTGATCGTGGTCGAAGGCCGTTTGCCGATCGAGAGCAGCAGTCCCACGGTCGAGCCGGGCGACACCTTCTCACCGGCAGCGGGCAGCTGGTCGATGACCGAACCGCTCTCGACGAGCGTGTCGTACTCGACGGTGTTGGTGCTCTCAAGCCCTGCATCCGACAGCGCCTTCTCCGCCTCCGACTGCGTCAGTCCAATGAGTTCGGGCACCTCAACGCGTGCGGGACCTTCCGAGATCGTGAGTGCGACCGATGCGCCCTTCTCGGCCTTCACGCCGCCCGCGGGGTCTTGAGCGAGCACGGTGCCCGCTGCCGCGTCAGTGGCTTCCAGGGAGACGGCGCCCAGCGCCAGCCCGACCGACTGCAGGGATTGCGTGGCGGCCGTCTGATCGCTGCCAACGACGTCCGGTACTTCGACCTTCCCACCGCCCGACTGACTCCAGAGCACCAGTCCGATGATGACAACTGCGGCTGCGGCCAGGCCAATCCAGAGTGAGACGGGTAGGGGCGTGCGATTCTTGGTCGCGCCCGATGAGTCCGTCATGAGTCCACCTCGTATTCTTTGATGGGGAGACGCCTCGGTCTCCCTAGTGTCTTTCTTCCCGTTTGTGCAGCGACCTGAGCCCCGCCTTCGCCGGTCGATTCGCAGGTACTCGGGCTCGTACGAGTGCCCGCGCAGGCGTCCGTACCGTCTCCCCCGATGATTCACGCTTGATAATGGGTACACACACAGAGCACGAATGTCCTCTGGGGGGAGGACACAAGGTCACGCTCGCGGTGGCCACTCGGTGTGGGGAGGCACCATGGAAGATCAGCGCATCGACGCATCCGTAGCGCATGCGGAGGATCCGTCCGACATCCGTTCGCGCTTCCGTGAGATGGGCCGCGCGATCCTCAGCGAGATCAACGCGTCCGAGGACGAGGCTGAGTCGATTCGTCGAGTCCTGGCGCTCATCAAGAACGAGAGCGGCGTGCATGCCGTTGGAATCCGCATGCGCCATGGCGAGGACTTCCCGTACTACGGCGTGGATGGCTTCACCCCTGGGTTCATCTCGACCGAGGGCAGCGTCCTAGAGAGGGATGCGGACGGTGTCGTGTGCCGCGAGGACGACGGCTCGGCGATCATGGAGTGCACCTGCGGCCTCATGCTCTCGGGCAAGCTGGAGCCCGGGAGCCCCTTCGCGACTCCGGGCGGCAGCATCTGGACCAACGACTCGCTGCCCTTCCTCGACCTTACCGCCGAGGAGGACCCGCGTCACAATCCACGCAACGTGTGCATCCACGAGGGGTTCATGTCGATTGCACTGATTCCCATATGGAGCCAGGGCGAGTTGGTCGGCCTGCTCCATCTCGCCGACAGACGGCACAACGCGTTCACCATCGAGATGGTCGAATGCTTTGAGGACGTAGGCATGCATCTGGGCGAGGCGTTCCTCCGAAAGCGTACGGAGCGCGCGTTGAGGAGTAGCGAGGAGCGCTATCGAACGATCCTTCACACTGCGCTGGACGGGTTCATGCAGGTCGACATGGAGGGACGCCTGACTGACGTCAACGATGCGGCCTGCAAGATGACCGGGTACTCCGAGGCCGAATTGCTCGGTATGAGGATCTCCGACCTTGAGGCGGTCGAATCCTCTGGCCAGACCGTCGCGCATATCAAGGAGATCATGCTCAGTGGGGCCGACCGGTTCGAGACCCGGCAGCGTCGCCGGGACGGCACGATCATCGACGTCGAGGTGGGCGTGCATTACGACCCAGCCGATGGCGGCCGGCTCTCGGCGTTCCTGCATGACATCACGGCACGCAAGCGGTCAGAGAGCTTGCTGGTCGAGACAAACGAGCGCTTGGAGCGGGTGCTGCGCAACATCACGGCGACCATGGGCAAGGTCGTTGAAGCGCGAGACCCGTACACGCAGGGCCACGAGCAGGGCGTCGCTCGCCTCAGCAGCGTGATCGCTCAGGAGATGGGCATGTCCTCCGGCGACGTCGAGGGCATCGAGGTTGCTGCGCTCGTGCACGACGTCGGCAAACTCGCGGTGCCAACCGAGATCCTCACGAAGCCGGGCAAGTTGTCGGATGTCGAGTTCGACTTGATCCGGGTGCATTCGCAGGCAGGCTACGACATCCTCAAAGACATCGACTTCGACTGGCCGATCGCAGACATCGTGCTACAGCACCACGAGCGCATGGACGGCACCGGCTACCCGAACGGGTTGGCAGGCGACGACATACTCGTGGCCGCCAGGATTCTCATGGTCGCCGACGTGCTTGACGCGATGTCGGCTCACCGCCCATACCGTCCGGCGCTGGGTCTCGATGCGGCTATGGACGAGGTCTCCGGTCACCCGGAGCGTTACGACTCCGATGTCATCGCGGCCTGCGAGCATCTGCACTCCGCCGGTCGTCTGGCGCTGTAGTCGGCGGCTATTGGGGTTGAGCCGCAGGCGCGCCTCCGCCTGCCGCGAGCAATCCGGTCGGCGCAAGCAGCGTGCGCAGTGCGTCCTCGGTCGTCTCCGACTCGCAGTATCCGACCTGCAGCGTGCCCTTGGACGCATCGAACGTCGCGGACTTCAGCCCGGTCGCGGTACGCAGCGGGGCCAGGAGCGACTCGGCAGCCGATGCGGGATCGGTGTCAGCCGGCAGCGAAAGCGCCAGCGTCGAGGTGACGCACGGCTCACCTTGCGCGAACGTCTCGGTGACCACGCCGCCGATGGCCTTGGGCTTGGCGCCCTGTCCCGTGACCACGACGGTCAGCGCCACCAGCGCGCCGACGACCGCCACCACCACGAACAGGCGCTTGCGGCTCGCTGCGCCGCTGGGGGTCGCCGGTAGCGCGGCATCCTCATCAGAGGCAGACTCGACGGTCGTACTCTCGGTCTGCTCGGGGGCGCCGGTCTCGTCGCCTTCATCGGCCACGATCTCGTCGAGTGGCGCCGTCTTCTTGCGAAACGCGAGCAGGGCCGCCCCACCGATGACGAGCACGATGATGCCGACCACGATCATGCCGCTCGAGTCCCCTGCGGGCTGAGTCGCGGCCGTGGTCGTGCCGGCGGCCGGGGGCGCGTATGCGAGTGCGAGTTCGAGCTTGTCCCCGGCCTTCACATCGCGGAATGACTTCGTGTAGAAGCTGAAACCTTCCTCGCCAGGCTGCGTGCTCGCGCCCTCGGCAGGTTCCGTGATCGTGGCGCCGTCAGGGATGCGCACTGTGAGCTGCACGTTCGGGACGTCGCTGCCTGCGGTCCAGGAGATCGACGGCCGGTAGTTCGTGCCGTCGAACAAGAGGCCCGATGTGCTGGGGATCTCAGCCTGAGCGGTGCGAGCCTGTCGCAGTACGAAGCTGTAGTCGTCCGCGCCCTTGCCGGCGGTACGCGTGTACTTGACCTCAGGGTCGTTTGCCGGCGGGCCGCCGAGAATCTCGCCGAACCACTCGATCTTGGAGCCGGGCGGCACGCTGAGCGAGGCCTCGGCCGGGAGCTTGGTCGATGCGGGCAGTTCGCCCGCGATGAGAAGCATCCCCTTGCCGTCTTCGGTGTGCAGCGTGACATGCACGCTCTCCCATTTTGCGGGGGCAGCCACGGCGGTGCTTGCTGCGAGTGACGCCGCGACGACGGCGGCGAGCATGAAGTTGCGAAGCAGTATGCGCATTGAGAACTCCTGACCTGAGCGAGACCGACGACGAGCGAGATGTCAGTTCGACTCAGACCCGAAGTGCCGTGGACGACGAGAGCGGGATACCGATGAGCTCGTGGGCGAGTGCCGGGACCGTCGCCGACCGCCCGGAAGGCGCGACCGCGTTGGCGATGCGCACAGTCAGCGGGCGAAGTGCGCTTCGCGCGCGCTGCACCCGCTCGCCGGCGGGGACGTGCGATGCGCTGCAGCACAAAGCGACGCACTCAGCGCACGAGCTCTCCACGCACAGCGCGGGAGCGAACATCCCGGCAAGCACCAAGAACGCCACCAGCACAATGGCGAGCGGAGTGAGCGCGATAGGTGGCGAGACGATCGGCAAGCTGTTCTCCATGGGTCGTGTTCACATGAGAGTATGGGGACGTACGCTTGGAGTCACAAGCGGAGATACTGTGGAGATGACCAGGGGGGTGCACATGCCGGATTCTGCCGATGACGCCACGGATGTTGTGACCTCACCTGAGGACTACGCCCTGTGCCACGAGTGCGGTGGTTTGTGCTGTGCCCTTTTCCTCGCTAACGACGACGACGGCACCTACGCCGGCGACGGTTGGCTGACCGAGTACATCGCTCTGTGGGAGCAGCGCCTGACCGACAGCGGTGCGCTGCGCGTGACCGACGCCGGCTACGAAGCGGGGGAGGCGGGCGTCACGCCGCTGCACGACCCGCGCCTGAGCCATCTGCCCACGCCCGAGGGCGACTCCTATCGCGCGTTACTTCCGCTGTGGGTCGACACTCGCAAGTGCGCGTTCTGCCATCCCGACACCGGCTGCCTGCTTCCGCGCGAGTACCGCGCGCCGCTGTGTAACGAGTGGGTCTGCGCACTGTGGCCATCCGCCGAGGAGGGCGCGCTGTGAGCACGCTCATCGTCGATGCCGACGCCTGCCCGGTGACCCGCGAGGCGATCACGATCGCGCGAGCAGCCGGCCTGAAGGTGCTGCTTGTCGCCAACGTGAACCAGAACTTCGCCCGCTACGAAGGGCGCGCCGGTGTCGAGTGCGTGAACGTGGGTACCGGGGCGGACTCAGCCGACTTCGCGATCATCGAAGTGCTGCAGCCCGGTGACGTCGTGGTCACCCAAGACATCGGGCTGGCCGCGATGGTGCTCGGGCGGGGCGCGCACGCGATCTCGCCACGCGGGCGCCGCTATCACGTTGCGAGCATCGATGCAGAACTCCTCGTGCGCCACGAGCAGAAGAAGCTCCGCCGGGCCGGTGGTCGGCACGGTGGCCCGGCGGCTTTCACTGACGAAGATCGCGAGCACTTCTCGGAGGCGCTCGAATGGCTCATTCGAGAGGCGAAACGCGCCGATACTCCCTAAATAGGACGAGCCCGTGGGGGGTCCGGCCGACGTAAGGGGATTTCGAATGAGCGTACATCGCCGGCGCGCTACCCGTGCGCGCACCACGTCGCATCGTGTCGCGGCCGCGACAGTACTCGCCCTGGTGGTTGGTTCCGCTCTTGGCGCACTACCCGCTTTCGCCGGCGAGAATGTGTGGACGCCCGCGAGCAGCACCCCGCGCGGTGCCCGAGTCATCTCGTTGCGGCCGGGCACAGAATCCGGTCATGTGGTGGGCTCGCTGAGCTTCGACGGTGTGTACGAAACTACCAACACGGGCCAGATGTGGACGCCTGTCGCCGCAGATTGGGACCTCGGCGGCTATCGTTACGCGACAGACGCCGTGTACGCATTCGACGGTTCGCTCATCGCCGCGACATCCAAAGGCATGACTCGGCTGTCAGCGGATGCGACATCGTGGCCCGTGACCGGCAACATCCCGCAGCTCACCGGCTCCGCATACACGTCGGTAGGACGCGCCTATACCGGCACACTGGTGACGGGTGCGAGCACGTGGTGGCGCTCGGTAGACCATGGCTCGACGTGGGTCACGGCGACGACCGCGCCGGCATTCGCCATGACGGCCTTCGACTGTGATGCGACGACGTTGTTCGCGGGAACCTGGAGCGCGGGGGCGTACACGTCGGTTGATGATGGCGTGAACTGGACGGCGATTGCCGCACTTCCGGCGAATCTGAATGTATACGCAGTACGAGTCGCCGGCGCGAGGGTCTACGTCGCCGCCACATCGGGCCTCTGGCGCTCGATCGATGGCGGGGCCACGTGGGCTCAGGTCTCCGACAAGTGGTGCTACGACGTCGCTGACATGGCGGGCACCATGTACATCGCGGTCGGTGGCGAGGGGGTCTTCGCCTCCGATGACGGCGGCGCGAACTGGACCGCCGCCGCCGGCGGCCTGCCCGGAGACAGCGTCCAGGAACTGCACGTGAGCGCGGGGCAACTGCTGGCGGGGTTCTCGGGCTCGGGCGTCTTCGCACGGCGCAGTTCGGCGGGGGGCTTCGAGTACGCCAACGAGGGGCTCGTTCCGCTCGTGCTGACGCAGTCCACCCACACGAAGGACGGTTCGATATTCGCGCTGACCGAGCAACCCGACGGCAGCCCGGCCGGGACCTTCCGGTCGGCCGATGAGGGCGCGACCTGGCAGGCGGTGACGGGCCTGTGGGACTCGGCCCCGATACGGCTTCTGCATTCGTGGCAGGACCGGGCGTTCGCAGGCAACGGCGCCGGTCTTTGGCGCACGAGCGACGGCGCATCGTGGGCGACGTGGCCGCCGACCGGCAGCGATCCGTACTCCGTGGCCGTGTCTCCGGATGGCGACACCACGGTGATCGGCCAGTACGACCAGGTATCGATCGCGCATGAGGGTGATGGCGTGTGGACGTACCTGACCGCCACCGGCCTGCTGCTAGCCAACGGAATCGATGCCGCCGCAGTGAGCAACGACGGCGACATCGCCGTGGCTGGTTTGGGTCAGCCGACCGTGCGATCGCTTTCGAATGGCGCAGGTGCATGGGCTGACGCCGCCGCTGCGACCGGCACCTCGGCCAAGCATCTCGCGACGGCCCCTGACGGCCGAATCTACCTCACAGGACTCGGCGCACTGGGCGCGCAGGTTTCCACGGACGACGGTAAGACGTTTGCCGCGGTCACGGGCTGGCCCGCCGAGAACTGCGGTCGCATCGTCTCGTCGGAGTCGGGCGACATGTTCACGGTTATGTCCGATGGCGGTGTCTACCGCAGCACCGACAGCGGCTCGACGTGGGTGTGTCTATCGGCGAGCGACGGTCGAACCATGGCACTTGCGTGCAGCGGGGACGGCGCGCTCCTGGTGCGCAGCACGGCGGCCGGGCTCGAAGCGATGTCGCTTGTCGCGCCGACCCTCATGGCATCGGTCATCGACACGAGTACGCTCGGCGAGATCGAGGGGTGGCACGGTAGCCCGGTCGCGCTACGGCTCGTCCGCGGCGCGACCGGCACCACCTGGTATCGCACCGACAGCGGTTCGTGGGAGAGCTCGACGGACACCACCGTGGCAGTGCCGAGCACCGAAGGTAGCCACACCATCAGCTACTTCTCGGCGTCCGAGATCGCGACCGGTTCGCCTGAGTCGATGCAGATTCGCGTCGACACCACCGCGCCGACAGAGGCGAGCATCCGCATCAACGGCGGAGCGACAAGCACCTCGAGCCGAGCGATCACCGTGTCGCTCGCCGCGACCGACAACGTCGGGGGCAGCGGCATCAAGTACATGCAGATCGATTCGGGTAGTGGATGGGACTACATCCGCGCCTTCGCGGACACAAGTGCTGCGACCGTGCCCGGATACGACGGGGC
The DNA here is from genome assembly GCA_013334745.1 of Coriobacteriia bacterium. Classification (NCBI taxonomy): domain Bacteria; kingdom Bacillati; phylum Actinomycetota; class Coriobacteriia; species Coriobacteriia bacterium. The sequence continues at coordinate 1,588 of JAAXWY010000031.1, read as the reverse complement.
AAAGGTGGTGCGTGTCCGTATCGGCGATCTTGCCGAGAACTGGATCGAAACGAGCGCCACCATCACCTTCAAGCGCCCTGCGCCCACGATGGCCAAGCCCACGGTGTCCCCGAGCACGCCCAGAAAGGGCAAGAGCTTCACGATCAAGGGCACGATCACGCAGCGTGTGGGTGGGAAGACCCGCATCTACCTATATCGGAAGGGCAGCAAGGGCTACACGATCAAGGTCGGTTCCTGGCTCGTAAGCAACTACGTCGCGAGCGGCAAGACCACCTACAGGAAGACTCTCTCGGTAAGTCGAAGGGTGTCGTATCGGGCGTATGCGATCTATCAGGGCGGTGAATCCTACGCCCCGAAGAAGAGCGCGTACCGGTACTTCTCGGTGAAGTGACGCCGTTGTGAGGGCAACGCCGTTGCCGATTCGTTGCCGCGTGGTGCAACGATTCGCTAGCGCTTACCTGCAGCACCCCCCTATACTGCGCGTGCAAACCGTATTCATCTGCCGGAGGCTCCCATGCATCGCTTCACCAAGATTCGCTCGCTGCTCGCGCTCTCGCTGGCTCTCGCTCTCGTACTCGGCAGTGTGCCCGCGTACGGTGCGTACGAGCCTGCGTTCGTCGACGCTGGCATCCCGAGCCACGCGACCGTCAACGGCGTCGATCTGTTCGGAATGGACGACGTCCAGGCACGCGCCGCGATCGCAAGCGCCGCTCCCGTGCCGACCCTGCTGCCGCTCGTGATGCAGGGCGACGGCCACACCGTCACCGTCCAGAAGCCGGCTCGTGCCGTGTCGCTCAACGTCGACGCGATGCTCGCGTCCGCGTACTCGGCGGTCGATACGGCCACGCCGTTCGCGCTCGCACCGACCTACAGCATCTCCACCGGCATCGTCACGACCTGGTACAACATGGCCGCCAAGGCCATCGACCACAAGGCGAAGAACGCCGTGCGCAAGCGCAAGGGCCACTCGCTGTACGTCACCAAGGAGGCCGACGGCCACAAGGTGAACAAGACCGCTACGATCTCGCTGCTCAGGAGCGCCGTGACAATTGAGCTCGCCGACGTTGCCGCGGTGCCCGCGACGATCACGGTGCCGCTGACCACGCTCAAGCCCAAGGTCACCCGCAAGAACATCCCCAAGGCGATTCTCGTGGTGCTCAGCCACTATCAGGTCAAGCTGTACCGGGGTACCGGAATCGAGAAGAAGTACAAGATCGCCATCGGGATGCCGGGATTCTCGACACCCACGGGCAAGTGGAAGGTCACCGGCAAGAAGAAGAATCCGTCGTGGCACAATCCGGGCAGCGCCTGGGCCAAGAACATGCCGTCCGTCATCGGCCCGGGGCCCAACAACCCGCTCGGCACCCGCGCGATCTACATCAACGCCTCCGGCATCCGTTTCCACGGCACTGCGAAGTGGTGGTCGATCGGACATGCTGCGAGCCACGGTTGCATGCGAATGAAGCGCAAGGACGTCGAGGACTTCTACCCGCGCGTGCCGGTGGGCACCACCGTGTGGATCGTGAAATAGTCCGAGCAGGGTATTTCGCGGCGTGACCCACGCGCACCTGATTCACCCCTAGCAACG
>JAAXWY010000030.1 GCA_013334745.1 Coriobacteriia bacterium | reverse complement strand
CCTGGCGCATCCTCGACGCCGCAATCGCCGGAGTGATGTGGTGGATTGCCGCGAGCCTGGTGCTCGGGCAGCTGCGGTAGGTTCCTGCCGGCGAGGCGCCTCCACCTCCGATTGTGAGCGGCCACACGGCGCAGTCACTCTCGCTCAGAAGGGGGTACAAACCTGCTGAGGGGCTCTGTTCATCCTGCGCAGGGGGTGGAAACCGTGGCTGATACACGGAGATGCGGGACGCGTGCTGTACTCGCAATCGTTCTGGCGAGTCTGTGCCTGTATCCGCTCGCGCCGACAACGGCGTTCGGTGCGCTCATATACGAGCGTGTCAGCGTGGCGACGGGAGGCGTGCAGATTCCGGCGGGCAAGGAGGCTCTGGACGCTGCCATGTCAGCTGACGGTCGCTACGTGGTGTTTGCAAGTGACGCCACATCGCTCGTAACCAGCGACACCAATGGGTTCGAAGACATCTTCAGACGGGATCGTCTGACCGGAGAGACCATTCGGGTCAGTGTGCAGACCGGTGGAGGACAGTCGAACAAGTCCTCGAGTTGGCCAGCGATATCGGCGGATGGACGTTTTGTCGTGTTCCGTTCGGACGCTAGCAACCTGGTGGCGGGCGACAACAACGGGACCCTCGACTTCTTCATCCGCGACTGCGTCATCGGGTCGACCGATCGGGTCAACGTCGGCCCCCTCAGTCGTGAGGCGAACAACTGGGGACGCTACTGCTCCGTGAGCGATGACGGCCGATACGTCTGCTTCGATAGCTCCGCCAGCAACCTCGTCGATGGCGATACGAACGGCGGCGCCGACATCTTCGTACGCGACAGGGTGCTCGGGGTTACGACTCGGGCGAGTGTTTCAGCCGCTGGCGCGCAAGCCAGCGGTGGGTTTGGAGTCGTCTCAGGCAACGGTCGCTATGTCGCATTCAACAGCGCTGCGACGAACGTCGTCCCAAACGACACGAATGGCGCCGGTGACATATTCGTGCGTGATCTCGTGTCGGGGACGACGGAGATGGTGAGCGTCTCGTCGGGCGGAGTGTTGGGCGATGCCTCGAGCATTCGAGCGGTCATCTCGCGTGACGGCCGATACGTCGCGTTCGAGTCTGAGGCGACGAACCTCGTTGCGAACGACACAAACGGTCTGACCGACGTCTTCGTTCGGGACCGCGTCCTTCACACGACGTGGCGCGCGAGCGTCAGTTCAAGCGGCACTCAGGCAATCTCGCTGTGCGACTTCGCATCGATTTCCGGGGACGGCCGATGGGTGCAGTTCAGTTCCCGCTCTGGCGGGCTGTCGCCGGAGGCGCCAACGGGCGGGGATGCGGTCTTCCTGCATGACAACAAGTCGGGTGTCACCGAGCGGATCGTCGCCGACAGTAATGGCGGGGATGCCGGGATGCACTACGGCACGTCAGCCGCAGGTCGGTTCTCGGTGTTCGATATCGGATCCTCGCTGGTGCCGGCCGACACCAACGGCGTCAGCGACGTCTACGTCGCTGACCGCGGCCTCATGTCGACCGCACTCACGCGCTCTCCGCTCGGTTCGACCGCGACGTTCACACGTAAGCGCGGCGTGACCAAGATCAAGCTGGGCGTCACCCTCAAGGACGAGCGCGGCGTGGCCATCTCGGGCGTCAAGGTCGTGCTGCAACGCAGCAGCAACGGCACCACGGGATGGACGACGATCTCGAACAGCACGACCGGCAGCACCGGAAAGGTGACCAAGACGTATACGCGCCGGGCGAAGTCCACCGCCTACTACCGCTGGGTCTTCGCCGAGAACGACTGGCTGCTCGGCTCGTCGACCGCGAAACAGAAGGTGGTCGTGAAGTAGATCTCGCTCCGCCGAGGTGGTGTCCGACGCTACAATGGCGTCAGACACCACCTCGCGGTCACCACTTCGCCGCGAATGACAACGGAGGGCACGCCATGAGCGACGAAGAGACGACCGAACAGGACCAGCCGGTCGAAGAGGACAAGCACACCTTCAAGGAGGATTTGCGCGAGACCGTCGCCAAGGTCGTGGGCGTTGCGGTCGAGGCCGGCTCGATGCTCTCGGGCCAGTCCGGCGAACTCGTCTCGGCTGAGCGCGAAGTGGCTGAGGCTGACGCCGAGCGGTTCCTCGACAAGATCGATGGCGAAGGCTGATCGCTTCGCCGTTGCCCGTTGCGACCCGGCTGCGGTGGGCCGCGGCTCCCGTGTAGTACGCTTCTGCGACGGAGTCATGCGCACGCGCTTGTGTTTGGCGCGCGCACGAAGAAGGGGACGTGAAGATGGCTGACAACCGGATCGGCGCCAAGATCACCACGCTGCGCGAGTCGCTGCAGCTCTCACGCGATGACCTCGCACAGCGTTGCGACTGCGACGTCGCGGTCATCGCCGGACTCGAAGGCGGCGACATCGCGCCGTCGCTCGCACCGCTCATCAAGATCACTCGCGCGCTGGGCGTACGGCTCGGCACGCTTCTGGACGACGACTCGCACGTGGGTCCGGTCATCACCCGCAAGGACGCCGCCGAGGAGGTCGCGCGCCTCAAGTCGTTGGAGACCTCGAGCGACGCCGGTGTACTCGACTTCTTCTCGCTGGCCGAGGGCAAGACCTCGCGCCACATGGAGCCGTTCATGATCACCGTCAATCCCGCCACGGGCGAAGGTCGTGCGCTCTCGAGCCACGAGGGCGAGGAGTTCGTGTACGTGCTCAACGGCGAGATCGAGATCGAGTACGGCAAGGACCTCCACGTCCTGCGCGCGGGCGACAGCATCTACTACGACTCGATCGTGCCGCACCAGCTTCGCGCGCACGGCGACATCGCCGCACGCATTCTCGCCGTCGTCTACGCACCGGCGTAGGGGGCGCACGATGGACATCACCCTGCATACAGAGAAGACCATCGGCGCCTACTTCGAGGACATGGTCGCCCGCCGCGGTGACGCCGACTTCATCGTCTACCCCGACCGCGACCTGCGCTGGAGCTGGAAGCAGTTCAACGAGCGCGTCGACCAGCTCGCCAAGGGCATGCTCGCGATAGGACTTGAGCCCGGCGACCATCTCGGCATATGGGCGCGCAACGTCCCGGACTGGCTCACCTTCATGTTCGCGACCGCCAAGATCGGCGTCGTGCTCGTCACCGTGAACCCGGTCTACAAGGCGCACGAACTCGCGTACGTCATCAAGCAGTCCGACATGAAGGCGCTCGCGATCATCGACGCCTTCCGCGACGTCGACTACGTCCAGATCGTGCGCGAGCTCGTCCCCGAGTCGATGACGCAGGAGCGCGGCCGCCTCGACTCGGCCGAGTTCCCCAAACTCAAGTCGCTCCTCTACATGGGTCCCGAGAAGCACCGTGGCTTCTACAACGTGCCCGAGCTGCTCGTACTCGGTGCGCACGGCGACGACGAGGCGCTTGCCGCTGCCAAGGCCGGCCTGAAGAACACCGACACCATCAACATGCAGTACACCTCGGGCACCACAGGGTTCCCGAAGGGCGTCATGCTCACGCACCGCAACATTCTCAACAACGGCTTCTACATCGGCGAGCGACAGAAGTTCACCGAGGCCGACCGCGTGTGCCTGCCGGTGCCGTTCTTCCACTGCTTCGGCTGCGTGCTCGGCGTGCTGGCGGTGCTCACGCACGGCTCGGCTATGATCCCGGTCGAGAGCTTCGACCCGCTGCTCGTGCTCGCTGCCATCCAGAAGGAGCGCGCAACCGCGCTCTACGGCGTACCCACGATGTTCATCGCCGAGCTTGCGCACCCCATGTTCGACATGTTCGATCTCACGTCGCTGCGCACCGGTATCATGGCCGGCTCGCCGTGTCCCGTCGAGACGATGCGCCAGGTCATCGACAAGATGCACGCCAGCGAGATGACGATCTGCTACGGCCTGACTGAGACGTCGCCGGTGTTCACGCAGACCACGACCGACGACACGCTCGAGCGCAAGTGCGAGACGGTCGGCCGCAAGCACGATCAGGTCGAGGTGCGTGTCATCGATCCCGAGACGGGCGCCGACTGCCCGCCCAACACCCCGGGCGAACTGTGCTGTCGCGGCTACAACATCATGAAGGGCTACTACAGCATGCCCGAGGCCACCGAGAAGGCGATCGACGCCGAGGGCTGGCTGCACTCCGGTGACATCGGAACCGTCGATGAGGACGGCTACTACCGGATCACCGGCCGCATCAAGGACATGATCATCCGCGGCGGGGAGAACATCTACCCACGCGAGATCGAGGAGTTCCTCTACACGATGCCCGGCGTCGAAGACGTGCAGGTTGTGGGCGTGCCTGATGCGAAGTACGGCGAGGTCGTGGGTGCGTTCGTGCGCAAGGCCGCCGACACCGATCTCACCGAGAGTGACGTACAGGAGTTCTGCCGCGCCCGCATGGCCCGGTACAAGGCACCGAAGTACGTGTTCTTCGTCGACGCCTTCCCCATGACGGCGAGCGGCAAGATCCAGAAGTACAAGCTGCGCGAGATGGCTGCCGACCAACTCGGCTTGGACGACGTCAAGGTCTTCGCAAGCGACGCCGCCGGCACGGACGGTTGTCAGGACGCCGGCTAGTAGAACTGAACGCGCGCCGAGCAGGTCGACCGGTGCCATGCGTGTACAATCGGGCGGACGCACTGCGAATGCAGGCGGCGCATCGGCGGCGGGCACACGTTGTCTGCCGATACGACGAAAGGGACTGACGTGAAGATGGGGACCAATCGTGGTCGCTCGCTTTGGATGATCGCCGCACTCGTGTGCGTGCTGCTCATCGCTGGCGTGGCCACCGGCTGCAAGCCGAGCGAGACCGATCAGAAGAAGGCCATGCTCGAGTCCGTCGCCAAGTGGTACGTCGCTCAGGGTGCACTGGACATGGCGGCGTTCAAGGCCGGCATCTACGACCCGGATGACATCCTCGGCGTGGCGACCATGACCGCGGCGCCTCCCGGTGCGGTCAAGACCGAAGTGTCCTACGCGTGGGCCGGTGACTCGATCATGATGACGGTGCCCTCAGAGGGAAGCACGCTGACGTTGACCGCATCTCCCAACCAGGCCAACGTGGTTCTGCTCAAGGATGCGGCCGGCTCAAACGGTACGTTCGTGATGAAGGACGTCGACGGGGTGTGGAAGATCGACGTCGCGGCGACCCAGGAGCTGCAAGCCGCCGAGACGAGCGCCACCGCGGCGCCCGAGGAGGAGCCTGCGAGCACGGAGACCACCAAGAAGCCGTAGCGCTCACTCGCACAGCTCGACATTCACGGGGCGCGTCCGGTCAGGGCGCGCCCCGTTGCGTCACAGCAGGTTCGAGGCGAGGCGGGCGCTCGCGTTGCGCAGCCGGCGCGCAGGCGACCAGGATGCGATCTCCTCGAGGGTGACGAGGCTGCACTCGGCCATATCGGCGACGAACGCCTCCTCATGCTGGCGCGTGAGTTCCGGGTCGTAGAACCACGCCATGAGCTCCTTGTGCAGCGCGAGACTGCGGATGTCGAAGTTCATCGTTCCGACCACGAGAATGTTGCTGTCCAGCGTCATCGTCTTGGCGTGCATGAAGCCACGGTCGTATCGGTAGACCTTCACACCCGCCGAGACGAGCTGGTGGAAGAACGACTCGGCGGCGTAGTAAGCGATCTTCTTGTCAGGCCAGCCGGTCATCATGAAGCGCACGTCGAGTCCGGCCAGAGCCGCATCGATCATCGTCGAGAGGATGTCCGGCGTCGGCACCAGGTACGGCGACTGGATCCAGATGCGCTTCTCGGCGGTGGACATCCCGGCCATGTGTGCGCGGCGTGCCGGATCCCACTGGATGTCGACGCCTGTCGAGACGATCTGAGCCAGCGTGCGCCGGCCGTCCTGCGGGTACTCGGCGGGGAAGAACCGCTCGGTGAAGAGGTTCTCGCGCGAGCGCGCAAGCCATCTGAGCGCGAACAGGCGCTGCAGGTCAGCGACTGCGGGGCCATGGAAGCGGCAGTGCGTGTCTCGCCATGCCGGGTAACGGGGCGCCCCGTCGATGTACTCCTGGCCGACGTTGATGCCGCCCGTATAGCCGAGAACCCCGTCGATGACGACGATCTTGCGGTGGTTGCGGTAGTTGATCTTGCGCGGGTCGATGACGTCGTGGAAGAAGCGCGCGCCGGCGGCCTGCAACTGCTTGATCTCGTCCTTCTTGTAGGTGAGGTTGCCTGCGAGGTCGTTGAGCATCCGGACCTCAACGCCGGCCGCGAGTCGTTCGAGCAGAATCGCGGTCAGTTCGGCGGTCAGCACGTCGTGCTCCCAGATGAAGTACTGGATGTTGATCGTGTCGCGCGCCGCGGCAAGGTCACGCTTGAGCGCTGCGAACTTCGTCTCGCCATCGATGAACACGTCGACATCGTAGGCCGGCAGCGCAGTCGCACCTTCGGTCTTGGCGATGAGCCGCACGACGGTGCCGGAGCCCCGGGCATCCGCCCACTCCAACGCCTCGTCGTGTGCCTGCGCGTACTGCGAGCGGACGCGATGCATCGTCGGTGCGGCGAGGGCCATGCGCTTCGCGTACTCGGGATCCTTGAGCGCCCGCTTCTTCCAGTTGCGGCCGAAGAGGTAGTAGAAGCCCAGGCCGACGATCGGGAACGCCAGCAGTACGAGGATCCACGCGAGCGTCTCGGTCGGCTCGCGGTCGTCCGTGACGACGGCGATGGTCACGAGGATCCAGTAGAGGAACAGCGCCGCCGTCGCGTACCAGGGCATGCTGTTGATGGTCGACCAGCTCATGGGGCTCCTCGGGGTGGTTCATCGCCCGTATCGGCAACTGTCGACGCGGTCATCAGCAAGCGTATGGGAGTCTCGCCCATGCGTCGAGCGCGCTGCGTGCTCCTGCTATCATCGGAGGCGATCAGCCGGCGAGCATCGGCGGCCGTGTCGGCCCGTGTCGGCAGGGCAGTGGGGGCGTCTCATGACGGATGTAGAGACAGTCAAGGAAGCGACCGAGCAGCGACAGGTGCGCGACGCCTACGGAATCGCGCTGACATTCGTCCTCGCGTCCACTCTGGCACTGATCGCCTCGGGATCGCCGCTTCCCTCGTTGCTGGTCGCCATCAGCGGGCTGCTACAGGTGATGGCTCTTGTCGTCACGCTCCGAGTGTCGGGCTACTCGCGCCGCTCGTTTAACGTAGGCACCGCGATGGTCATCGCGGTCTTCGTCGTGGGGATCATCGCGATGCGGCGCGCCGACCATACCGGTCACGTCATCGGGCTTGCCCTTTGGATTCTGCTGGCGCTTGCGACCATAGCCACGGTCGTCCGAAGGCTCGCCACCTATCGGCGGGTCACCCTGCAGATGGTCACGGGACTGCTGGTCGTCTACGTGCTGCTCGGAGTCGTCTTCGGTCTGGGCTACACGATGGCGAGCCTGCTCGACCTCGAAACGTTCGCGCAGGGCCCGCAGGGGATATCGGGCAGCATGTACTTCAGCTTCGTGACGCTTGCGACGCTCGGCTACGGCGACATCACGCCGACAAGCGACGTTGTTCGCGCCGCGGCGGTCGCTGAGGCGATTCTGGGGCAGCTCTATCTCGTCGCGGTTGTGTCGATGGCGGTCAGCAGACTGGGTACCGCCCGGCAGCGCGTGTTGCCCGAGGAGAAGAAGTAGCCGGCGATTCGTGCCGCTACTTGGCCTCGAGTTGCAGCGAGTATGTCGCGTCCGCCGGCACACCCGTCTCCCACGGTCGGCGGTACGCGAGTTCGAGCGTACCCTTCCCACCTTTGAGCGTACGGAATGTGAACGTCATCTCGCCGGCTGAGCCCACGGCGTTGCCCCCGCTCTTTCCGGCGGCGTCGTTGAAGAGCGGCTCGCCGACAGTCTCGACGATGCTCGGCATGGCCGTGATCTCCCACATGTAGCCGGTCGACGGGTTGGCGGGAAGCGTGACGAGCAGCATCTGCTTCTTGGCGAGCTGCACCGTTGCGCCCGCATCCTGCTGCGATGCGCGCGCAGGAGCTGTGCCCGAAGGGGCCTCGGTTCGGTCCTTGGGCCCGCCGCACCCGGCGAGTAGAGCTGTCAGCACGACAGCGGTCAGGACGAGTGAGACGACGCTGGGGCTGCGACGCATATGCACATGCCTTCCAAGACGAGCGCGACCGGCCACTGAGCATAGTACGACGAAACCCCGGTCTTGAGAGCGACCGACGTCCGCGAGATGCAGGCAGTTCACGCCTTCTCCACATGCGCCTCACTTCCTACCCATGGGCAGCGCATGACGTGTTCACAGGCGGCTGGCATCATCGGGTTGCGGCGAAGGAACCTGGCAGAACCGACACCGCCTCACAAGCTCTTCATGGATAGAAGGACCCGCTGTGGTGAGCGGGTCTTTCTGCTTTCCCGAACGGTCAGGTACGCTGGTGCCCGCAACGCGTATGTCATCAGGAGGGCCCGCACGCATGTCCGACGAGTTCACACCCGAGACGCCAGAGCAGCCGGTCGAGTCGGCCGAGCCGTCTATCGAGCCCGCTGCCGAGGTTCTTGCCGAGCAGCCCGCGGTTGAGCCGGCGACGTCAGCGCAGCTCACCGCCGAGGTCGCGCCGGCGCCTGCCCCTATGCCGCAGATGCCGTCCGGTCCCGAGCCGGCGACCATGCCCGCTGGCTCACGCGTGGTGCTCGTCGTCTCCCGTGGCCACTCGCCTGCACCCCCCGCGATCCCGCTCGACATGCCGGACGTCACCGGTGAGCTGCAGGGACGCGCTCTTGCCAAGCTGCAGGCAGCAGGGTTCTCGGCGCAGGTCCTGCACGACCACAGCGATCGACTTCCTCGCGGCTATCTTCTCGGGCAGTACCCGGTTGCCGGTGCTGCCGTGCAGCCCGGCGCCGACGTCGTGCTGCTCGCATCAACCGGGCGCGCACAGCTCCCGACTCCCGATGTGATGCTTCCGCACGTGGTTGGGCTTGACCAGGAGGTGGCGGCGCAGAAGATCGCCGCCGCCAGTCTCGTGCCCCGGATCGTGTACGACTTCGACCCGGTGGCGGTACACGGCACCGTGCTCGCGCAGATCCCGAGTGAAGAGGCGCTCACGACGCCAGTGCGTCGGCGGGGAGGCAAGGCGTGGCTCATCATCGCGCTCGTGCTGCTTGCTATCGCCGCCGCCGGTGCCGCTATCTGGTACCTCAATCGCCCGATGCCCATCCCGAACCTATCGGGACTGACGCAGTCGCAGGCCGAGAAGTCGGTGCAACAGGCGGGCTTCGCGCTCGGGAGTGTCGCGACGAGCCAGACAGCCGATGACAAGCTGCTCGGCACGGTCGTGGGACAGGCGCCCAACCCGGGTGGCTCGGCGGCGCACGGGAGTGAGATCAGCCTCGTCATCGCGGGCGGCCAGTTGTTGGTGACCGTTCCCAACGTGGTCGGTTCGACGCAGGCGGTGGGCATCAAGACACTTCAGGACAACAGGTTCGCTTTCGCGACCAGCTCGGCGTATAGCTCGACCGTCCCATCAGGCTCGATCATCGCGCAGTCGCCCATCGCCGGCGACAAGATTCCGCCGGGCACCACCGTGGGGCTCAGCCTGTCGATGGGTCCGCGCATCATCACCGTCCCCAACGTGGTTGCGCAGCTCAAGGTGACCGCCGAGACATCGCTGAGAGGCAGCGGCCTCGAGGTCGCCTCGGCGAGCAACTACGACTCGGCGACGCCGGCGGGCCAGGTCATCGGCCAGCAGCCCACGATGGGCATCGGGGTCACGCCCGGCACCAAGGTCGGGCTGACGGTCTCGCGCGGTCTGCCCCCTGCCGGAATCGCCACGGTGGTCGTCCCGACCGTCGTCGGCAAGACGCAGTCCAAGGCGCAAAGCGTCCTTCGCAAGGCGAAGCTGAAGACACTCGTGGTCTCGCGGGCCGGTACCGGTGGCGCCAAGGGTGAGGTCATCGCGCAGTTGCCGATGGCCAACGTGATCGTGGCGCGCTACTCGACGGTGATCATCTTCGTTGCGGACGGCTCGTAGCCGCCGCGTCCCTGCACTAGGGTGCGCCGACAATGCCCTTGATCGTGGTCATCGACGCGTTCGACACCCGGCTCGATCCGGCGACCACCCGCGTCGTCACTGCGACCTCGCTGTTCGCCGAGTAGTACGCGCGGACCTCATCGGCCAGAGTCGCGGTCGTGAGCAGGATGACGCCGCCCTTCTCGGCGGAGGCCGCGGGTAGCCCGAGTGCGTTGCTCCACATCACGCTGCTCGCCACGTACACGCGCTCTCCGGAGAAGTCCGACGGGTAGGCAGCCGTCGCCCAGCTTGCCAGCAACGTGGGAAGCCCGTACTTCGTGGCGGATGAGATTCGCGTCGGCGAGGGCAGCTGGGCGAAGGATGCGTCCGGAACCGTGCCCGACCCACCCACGATGAGCGAGCTGGTCACGCCAAGCGCGCCGATAGTGCTGCGAGTGGCCAGTGGCATGCCCGCTGTGCCTGAGTACATGAGCGGCCAGCCGTGACGCGCGGCGATCGCGCTGGCGGCAAGCGCGTTGGTGAAGCTGTCGCCCACCACGACCACCTTGCTGTCTGGTACCGAGCCGCCTGAGCGTCGCGCGATCTCGCGTGCGACCGCATCGGCGGTGGCGTAGCGGCCGGTCGCGCCGAGGCGCTTGACCGAGATGTGACGCCCCAGAAGGTAGGCGCTCACGCCCTTGGAGACATCGTTGGTGTCGCCGACGATGATGACGTGCTTGACCTTGAGGCGCGTGAGCTCCTTCTTGACCGTCGTCGGCACCGACTTCCTCGCCGAGACGAGCACCGGTCCGCGCACCACGTGAGCGAGCGGCGCTGCGGCCATCGCATCCATCCAGGAGGCGCCGCCCACGATGACGGCGGTATCGGCGCGGGTGAAGCTGATGCTGCTGAGCTTGGTCGCGTAGCCGTAGGTATCCGAGCCCACCGGTCGAAGCACTGTGGGCTTGGGCCGGACCGTGAAGGTCGTGGCGATCGGCTCGCTGACGAGGCCGCCGGCGTCGTGAACGGTCATCGTCGCGGCATGCGAGCCGAGCGAAAGCGAGTCCGTACTCCACGTGCCGCCTACGACGAGCCGCCCGATGCCATCGATGGTCAGCGCATCCAGGTGCGTCCGCCCGGTCTCGGTACTACTCCAGCGCAGCGTGTTGCGGTAGTAGCGAAGCGAGGTCATCTCGGGAACCGACGTGGTAGGCGTCACCGTGACCGTGGTCGTCTCCAGGCCGGTGGACCAGCTCTTCGTGCTGTGAGCTTTCACTGCGAGCGTGTGCGGCCCCACCGTCGTCTCGTAGGGCAGTGTGTAGCTCGTCGCGCTCGTCCCCGACACAACGCCGACGCCGTCCAATGAGACGTCGTATGTGACGGCGTTGCCCGAGACGGGCGACCACGACACCTGTGCGTTTCTCGCGTTGGCAGCGCTCTCGACATCCACGACCGGCGTGCCGAGAAGACCGTAGTCCGCGATCATCCGCTCGTAGGCGTCTCGCATGTTGAGTGCGCCGTGTCCGTAGAGGTTGTCGCGACCCGTCGCCCCCATGTCGGTCGCCGTGTTCTGGACGAGGTTGATGACGTCTTGGTTCGACATCCAAGGGGCCGCGCGCCACAGCCATGCGATGCCACCCGCAACGACCGGGGACGCCATGCTTGTGCCATCCCACCAGGCGTATCCCGGCTGTCCGTCGTCGGGGTTGTCGTATCCCGGCATCGTCAGTCCCCAAACCGACGAGCCGGGGGCAGACATGTCCAGTCGCGTGCCGTAGTTGGAGAAGTACGATCGCTTGGGGTTGCCGCTCGAGTCGTGCGCAAGCGCTCCGACGGCCACCACGTGGTTCATGGCGGCGGGGTAGGAGACGGAGAAGTAGCCCTCGTTGCCGGATGCCGCGACGATGACGCAGCCCTTGCTCCATGCGTAGTCGATAGCGTCCTGCAGCGCCTGGTTGTATCCGCCGCCGGCGATGCTCATGTTGATGACCTTGCAACCATCATCGGCGGCCATCTGAATCGCCTCGATGAGCTTGGTGTCAGGGATGCCGGAACCCCAATACACCTTGTAGACCCGCACGACGGTGTCGTTGGCCAAGCCGAGTGTGCCGATGCCGTTACCGGCATGGGCCGCAATCTGACCGGCGACGCAGGTGCCGTGGGCGGTGAGTCCGACGGCCTCATCGTAGTTGGCAGCCCCGTCAACCGCCGAGGGGCTCACCGGGGTGAAGTCGCTGCCGGCGCCCACCATGTTGTCGCCGCGATCGGGATGGTCGGTGTATAGCCCGGTATCGATGACTGCGACCTTGACGGCACTGCCGCTTGCGCGCAGCGGGTACTTGCCGGTGATGTCGGGGCCGGTGTACCCGAGCTCCCATGCCCCGGTGCCCGTGGGACCGACGGCTTGGATATCTCGGAGCCACCAGGACCGGGGGTCGTCGTAGTACTCGGTGCCACCACGGTTGGTTACCGTCATGTGTCCGCCGGCGAGGTACGCCGGGTCGTTCGGCTCAGTGTAGGCAGGCGGCGTGTACGCCGGCTGGCGCATGAAGTTGGGCTCGGCGTACCGGACCTCGCCGGTTGCCTCGACCTTCTCGGCGAAGTCGGTGATCGACTCACCCGCGGGGACATCGATGGACAGGACGTCACCGCGGACGACATCGACCGCCCCAGCCGACGTGTCGACCGAGCGATACAGATCCTTGAGCTTGCCGGGGGTGAGCGTGCCCTTCAGTCGCACGATCACCGTGTTGTCTGCGACCGGCGAGCTGGTGAGAACCCTGAGCCTCGCGTAGAACATCGACGCTTGGGCGGCGTTGGCATCCCGCGAAGGCGCCGTGCCGGCGTGCGCGATGGGAACCGCCGCAGCGCACAGCGCAGCGACGAGTGTGAGTACGGTGATTGGTCTGCGCAAGCTCATTCCAGGCGACCTCAGGGTTGATGGCGGGTGGTGTTCTACTGAGAGTATCGGCTTTGCGCGTGAATCGCATGCACCCTACGTAGTATTCGTTGCACGAATTGAGCGACCGTTGCAGGTGGGTTGAGCTTGGGTTGAGACATGCTTCGAGCGCTCACATCATTCAGCGCATTCCGTGCCGAACGGGCTTGGCTCGGGTATCTGGCTCCTTGACCGTGGCGAGCGGTGGCGGGTAGTATCTCCAAGCGCACTTTCGGCCAGGTAGCTCAGTTGGTAGAGCAGCGGATTGAAAATCCGCGTGCCGGCGGTTCAAGTCCGTCTCTGGCCACCATCGAACACAAGGAAGACCCCGTCGAATCGGCGGGGTCTTCTCTTTGGGCGCTCGCGCCTACTCGACTACTTCACCGTGAACGACTTGGTCGCCGAGTAGGTCTTTGCGGACCACGCCGTCTCGGGAGCGGCCACCTGGAGCTTCCACGTCCCCTTGGATGGGAACTTGTGCTTCACCGAGTACCGCAGTGCGCCGCTCGAGTAGCTCGTCCTCGTCGTGAACGACGAATACGTCTTCCACGATGAGCCGACCCTCTTCCAGCGGTAGATGCGCACCGTCATGCTCCGAGCAGACCCCGCCTTCACCGAACCGCTGATCTTGTAGGTTCGGGTTCCGGTTCTGGACGTGGAGATGGCCGAGGTGTACGCCTTTGGTGCGACCTTCACCGTGCCATCCGTCGATGCGTTGTACGTCGAGTCACCCGCGAGGTGGAATCGATAGGTCGTCGTCACACCCGGCACGAGCGATGTCGACAGTGTTCCGCCCGCACCCGACGTGATCGACTTCACCGTCGTCCACGAGCCGGCCGAGTACTTCTGCAACGCCACAGGTACGCCAGCAATCCCTGAGCCCGCCAGCGAGTCCGCCTTCAGGGCCCCCGTGAGGGTCACGGACTTGCCGTATGAAGGAATCAGGGTGCTCGCGTGGATGGTCGTGAATGCGGACTTGGTGGAGGAGCCACCGGCCACCCAGAAGCTCGCCAGGTGTTCGGTCTCGGCGTTGCCGGCTCTATCGATGGACAGGAACCGAATCGTGTGAGAGCCGGTCGTGTCGATACTCGCGATGGTCCCGGTCGTCCACTCAGAGTCATCAAGCTTGTAGTGAGTCGATCGGACACCGCTCATGGTGTCGGATGCAGTGAAGGTAATCTCGGCCGAGCCGGCGTAGTACGTCGCGTTCACGCTGGCGGTGGTCACCGGGTCGGTCCTGTCGATGCGTACGCGAGCCAGCTGCGCGGTCTCGGTGTTGCCGAGCGAATCGACCGACCAGTAGGTGACGTTGGTGGTGCCCTCGGCCGAGACCGTGACCGTGCAGTCGTATGTCTGCGGCGTATCGGCGCCGAACCGGTAGTAGGACTGCGCGACGCCGGCGCCGTCATCCCACGCGTCGAGCCAGAACTCGACGCTATCGGAGGCCCAACCGCTTGGGACGCCGTAGATCGTCGTCTCGGGCAGGTAGGACTCCGGGGACATCGCGATGTCCTGCAGGATCGGTGTGCCGGTGTACTCGAGGTCGAACGTCACGTCTTCGTACGAGGTGTATTCGATGTACGGCGACAATCGGTAGTGGCCTGCTCCCGGGGCTCCCAGGCTGTACGTACCGTCGGCAGCGGTCCGGGTCCAGGTCTCGTACAAGAAGGTGTCCTCATCGCCCCATAGCTCGATCTCCAGGTCGGCTATCGGGGCGTGCGTGCTTGCGTCGGTGACGGTCCCATAGACGGCCCGTTCGTATCGCTGCAACCTCGTCACGCCCACATCGACCGGGGTCGTCCCATCGAATCCTGCGGCGTCGAACTGGTGATCATCGAAGCCCTCTGCCACGACATAGAACGACGTGCCGTCGTTCTCCGGCAAATGTATCTCGTACTCACCGTTCTCATCGGTCGAGGTGAAGTCGCTGTAGCGATCCCCGTCGCGATCGCACGAGGCGTCGACACTCACACCCTTGAGGGGGTCTCCTGTGTCCGAGTCGATCACGGAGCCCACGTAGGCGGTCGGAAACTCGACCATGTCGAAGTCACGATCGACAGTGTTCGTTCCGTCGAACTGCACCGTCGTGCCCTGGGACTCGTAACCGTCTGCCTCAACGAGAATGTCGTACTCGTTGGCGCCTCCATAGAAGACGTACTCACCGTCGTCGTTCGAGTGGATCCACTGACCGTTGTATCCGTTGTCCCATTCCACATGAAGATCTGCATTGCTCAGCGGGGCATGCGAGACGGAGTCGGTAATTACTCCACGAATGGCGATCGGCTGCTCCGCCAGAGTGAGGTCGAGACGCAGGTCCATGTCAGTGACCTCACGCTCGAGCTCCAATCGCTCGTACTTGCTGTCATCAACGACGATCGTCCACTCGCCCGGAGGCCCAAACAGCTCGTACATGCCGTTGGGCAGGGCGTAGGCGGTGTCGCGGTACGTCTCGCCTTGGTAGTCCACGCTGCCTCGCACGCCGATGTCGGAAACGGGGGCTCCCGAACCGTCAGTCACCACGCCGTAAAGCGCACGCGAATACTTCCTCAGAGCGAAGTCCCTGGTCGTCGGCGTCGCGCCATCGAAGGTGGCGCTGGCCTCGGCCGACTCATGGAGGTCGGCGGAGCATCCCAGGGTCGAGAGGCCGGCAGGGCCATCGAGGGAGTAGGAGCCGTCTGCATCATCGCAGTAAGTCCACGTCTCGAATGACGATGAACCGTCCTCGAACGTGAGGTGGATTTCGGCGCCGCGCACCGGCAGCTCGGTCTCGGCGTTCGTCACGGTGCCAACGAAGGCTTCGCCGATGGGGAGCAGGTCGATGTCGAGTGTCTGCTTGGTGCCATCGAATGCGAATGTGTCGGCTCTGTCAGCGAAGCCCCTCGCGCTGGTTTCAATTTCCAGGCCACCTACCGGCGCCCGCAAAGAGTAGTGCCCCTCGGCGTCGGTCTTCACCTCCGACACGTTGTCCCAGTAGCCTCCCATGTCGTGGTGGAGGTGCACGGTGGCACCCGAAACGGCAGCGCCGCTGCCCGCTGCACGCACATAGCCCTCTACAGCGATGGGGAACGGGTCGGACTCGAGATCGATCTCCAATGTTGCGCCGCCGTCGTAGGTCACATCCTTCTGGGTCTCGGAGTGGAGATCGATGCTTCTGCCCATCAGAACGTACTCCCCGGCCGGGAGCCGGAACTCGTACGCACCGTCGGCGGTGGTATGGGCATCTTCGTACCAGGAGCGGTTGTCGGCGTCGTAGCCGGAGATTGAGACGTAGCCGATGAGGGGTTCCGCGGTCACTGAGTCGAGCAACTTGCCTCTTACGGCGACCGGCGGGCGCTCCAGAGCGAGGTCGAGGGTCGCGGTGCTTGTACCGTCGAAGGACACCGACGCGCCCTTGTCCATCAGGTGATTCGCGTTGGCGGTCACGTCGAAGCTGGCCGCAGGTCCGCGAGCCGCGTATGTGCCGTCTTCCTCGGTGTACTGCCATCCGTTGTACGTGTTCTCATCGAACACGTACGCCCAGTGGACCGTGCCGCCTTCAGCGGGCAAGCCCGTTTCAGACGCTGTGACGGAGCCGACGACCGCGATGGGATGAGGATCGACCGCGATATCCAGCGTCACGGTGTTCGTGCCGTCAAACGAGTTGCTCTCAACCACCTTGGTGGGGTAGCCCCACTTCTCGACCTCGATCGTGTATTCGCCAGCAGGAACGGTGAGCTCGTAGATACCGTCGCTGGAATATGCCCAACCCTGTGTGCTCGGGTCGGACTCCATGTACGCGTGCACGCGGCCTTCGACGCTCTGTCCGGTGACCGCATTGGTGAGCGCACCGGTGAAGGCGATTGGAGGAGGCGGCAGCACAAAGCCGAAACTCGCAGTCGAGCCCGGTCCGTCGTAGTAGAAGTCCTCGTCGATTCGCTTGTACTCGCTGTGGGAGACATGGATCGTGTAGTCACCCGCAGGCCAGTCGCAGTCGATCGAAAACTCCCCGTTCTCGTCGGCGTAGCACCAGAGCTCAGTTGTGTCGGATCCGCGCGTTATCCACACGGCCGCGTCTTGCACGGGGTCGCCGCTCTCATTCTGAACCGTGCCGTAGATCCGGCCGAGTGGGTCGAGATCGACATCGCACTGCCACGGCGCGACGTTGTCGATGGTGAAGGGGCCGGCGGTGCCCTTGGCGTATTTCAGCGCACCCGGGTCCACCTCGAGCGAGTAGTCACCGTTCGGGAGCCACAGTTCGTAGTAGCCGTCGGCGTCTGTTTGGGTGTCTGTGTAGTAGTCGCCGCTCGGTGAGGCGAGCACCGTGACGACGGCGCCTTCCAGCCCGTTGGCGCTGTTCGCATCGCGAATCTGCCCGTAGACGGCTACGCCTTCGCTCACCGCAAACGCCCCCACAGGTACCGTCGCGAGCACTGTGAGCGCGACAAGCACTGCACCCCCGAGCCCGAGCAGTCGTGTCCACCGATGGCCTCTCATGGTTCCTCCCTTGTCGCCCAACGGGGTCGCGCTAGTCTCGACTACTCAGTCGAATGCGCGGACTGAAGGAACAGTCCGGCGCGGCCCGAGTCGAGAACCCTCATCTCCACAGTGCCCTCATACCGACCGCCCTTGTCGGGGGCGGATTCCTCCGATGCCACATACATCAGTACGTTTGCGCCCGTCAGGTCCTTGACGCCCTCCGTCTTGCCGGCATCCCACGAGAGGACACGCACGACGATGCGCTCTCCTGCGGTGCCCTTGGGGGCGGTGCCGTACGGCTCGAACTTGAGCGAGGCAGTTGTGGTCTTGAAGCCGTCCGGCACCTTGAGCTCCGAGACCGTCATCTCGGGGGCGCTGGTTACGGTGGTGAGCGTGCTGCCCGCCTTGGCGACATCCGGGCTTCGCTTGCTTGCGACGACGGCGCGACCCACGGAAGGGGCCGCCGCTGATGATGAGCCGTTTGTGGACGATATCGCGCCCGTTGAACCGCCGCTTTGCGGCGGCGGGGTCGGTTGCCGAGCGGGCAGCGCAGCTCCGAGCCACACGCCGGCTCCGAGCGCCACTACTGCGATGGTTGAGGCCAGTATCGCGACGTTGCGGGTAGTCCAAAGCGACCCCCGTGCAGCCTTCTGCCCTGCGTCTTCGTTAGGCGTCATTGCACGTCCTTGCGCACGACCGAACGATTGAGGCCCCCCTCGAGTGAGAATCTACCCAAAAGCGCCCGGGTTCTTCGGTCGTGAGGGCGATGGCTTCGTCGCAGTCTCGCCTCGTGGTGGGCAGCGTGTTGTTCATCGCGCGTATGGTCGTCCTGGTGAGCGGGCCGCTCCTGTATGCGCGTGCTGTCGCCATGAGAGAATGGGACGAATCCGATGTTCGCCCAGCCCGTGGGAGCCCGCATGACAACGGTCATCTACTACTTCTCGGGGACGGGCAACTCGCTGCTCACGGGCCGCAAGCTCCTGCAGCGCCTCGACGGCGCCGAACTCCTGCCGATGATGACGCTGGCCGAGACTCTGGACGACCCGGTGCGACGCGACGCTGATGCCATCGGGCTCGTGTTCCCGGTCTACTTCGACCGCATACCCGAGATCGTCCGCACCCTCATCACAGCTGCGGCGCTGCCGGCGGACGCCTACTACTTCGCGATCACCACCAGCGGCGAGCCCACCGGCAACGCACTTCACGCGACCGACATGCTCCTGCGCTCGAGGGGCGCGCGCCTGGCGTATGGCGCCAACCTCGCGCTCGCGGACAACAGCATCGTCGCCAAGACCTCCGAGGCGAAGGCTGCCGAGCGGTTCGCGCAGCTCGACGCGGTCACCGACGACATAGCCGCTGCGGTCAACGGTCGCGTGCAGCTCGACGTGCGCGAGCTGCGCGATGCGGGTCTCGCCGCGTTCGGCCACGTCAGCTCGTTTGGCTTCATGTACCTCTACGGCGCGAGGCAACGGGCGGTCGACTCTGACGCCTGTACCCGATGCGGCCAGTGCGCCACACTCTGCCCGGTCAACAACATCACCGTGACCGATGAGGGTGTTCGGATCGGCTCGGACTGCGTGTGGTGCTTCGCGTGCCTCAACTGGTGTCCTCACAAGGCGATCCGGTTTGGGAAGATCGATCCTGCCGAGAAGGGCCAGTACCGATGCCGGGGCATCAGGGCCGGCGACATTCGCACGTCCGTGCAGACGAAGGGGACAGCGTGAAGCTCGAGAAAGACACCGAGAGGTACCTCCTCGACTCGATCAAGCGATTCTTCGGCGAGGAGATGGAGGTTCCCGTAGGGGACCTGAAGGCCGCGCAGATACTCGACTACTTCGTCGGGGAGCTTGGCCCGAGCATCTACAACCAGGCGATCGCCGATGCGCAGGCGTACTTCATCGACAAGGCATCCGACCTTGCAGGCGTGCACAACGAGGCCGAGTTCAACTACTGGAAGCAGCGCTAGTCGGGCGACGAATCCTTCGGCAGCGCCACGCTGCGCTCATGCCCGAGCTGGTCGATCCGGAGGAGTAGACCGGTCAGCACCATGACAGTGCCGAGCATTTCGAGTCCTTCCTCGGCGGCGTATTGGAAGTGCCGCAAGTATCGAGGCAGTCCGATGAGCAGGTAGTTGACCAGCTCCATCCCGATGCCACCCAACGCGTAGACGAGCAACCCGCCAACGACCCAGCGGCGGAGCATCTTCGTATCGGGCC
Source organism: Coriobacteriia bacterium (assembly GCA_013334745.1). Classification (NCBI taxonomy): domain Bacteria; kingdom Bacillati; phylum Actinomycetota; class Coriobacteriia; species Coriobacteriia bacterium. The sequence goes on along the minus strand of JAAXWY010000030.1, from coordinate 10,724 downwards.
CGGACAGGCAGTACGCGATCACCACGAAGAACACCAGCGCGATCGGCGCGTAGAACCACGTCCACTTGATGAGCAGGAGGCCGTCGATCTGCTCGTGCAGCCACGCGGTCTCATCGAGGGAGAGCCACGCGTAGCCCAGAGCCAGGGTGGGCCAGAAACCCCTGGACCATCGGGGCGTCGCATCGCGCAGCGTCGCAAGCACAAGAGCGCTAATCGCCACAGCGAGCAAGAGCGCGGACGAATACCAGGTCGGGACGTTCTGCTCGCGGTCCAGATCGAAGAAGCTGTGCACGAACGGTGAGATCTTGATCGTCGCGAAGTGCATCACGACTACGAGCGCCACGCCGATTAGCAGGACGGTCACCCATTTGCGGACGGGAATCGGCACGCGCTACACCCCCCAAAGAGCCTCGTGAGCCGAGAGTCAGTGTAGCGCGCGGCGCGCAGGTCTAGGGCCGAGCGCTCCACGGGACGGGTTCGACGCCGGTTTCCTCGGCACGCTGAAGTCGCAGAGCGTCGCTCGGGCAGGCGCCGACGCACGCACCGCAGCCATAGCAGCGTTCGGGGTCGATCGCGACCCGGGTCGCGTCATCCGGCAGCGCGAGGGCGCCAAACGCGCACGTCGGGACGCACGCGCCGCACGCGGTGCAGGCGGCTGCGTCCAGTCGCGCGAGGTGCCCCGAGCCTGCGAGCGGGCTGAAGCCGGCGCGCTCGGCCTTCAGGCCGATGCAGCAGCACGAGCAGCAGTTGCAGATCGCGTACATGCGTCCGCCCGCTGCATCTTTGAACCACAGGGTGTGGATGCTCCCGCGCTCCGATGCTGACTCGATGACGCCGAGCGCCTCGTCAGCCGTGATGAATCGCGCAGTCGACTGCTTCTCGACCACGAAGCTGGCGATCTCGTCCCCCAGGTAGAGGCACTGCTCGAGCGGACCGCAGTGGCCATCCCGGTCGCCGGCGGCCTCGGCTGCACCTCGGCACGCGCACTGCGCGAGCGCGATCTTCACCGGCGCTTCGAGTACGACGTCGCGCGCGGTCTCAAACGGCACGACGTGCTCGAGAGCGCGCAGCTCGATAGGCTGGTTGAGCGTGATGACGCGGCGCGCCTCGTCGGCGGGTACGACCTTCGCGTGATGCGTCTTGGCGAGGTGTTCGCCCGTGGCGCGTCGGAACGGCCCGAGCCAGGGCCGCGCAAGCGCCCAGCGCACGATGGCGACGTATCGCTGCGTCCAGCGGTAGTAGACGTAGCCGTGCGCGGCGAGGTCGGGGCGGTCGGGCTGCAGGCGGAGGAGGCGACCCACTCGCTAGCTCGAAGGTGTCGGGTCGGCGCAGTCGCAGACGCCCGCGGGGCGTGCGAACAGCTCAGCGGCGGCGAGCAACGGCTCGAAGGACTCGGGAACGAGGCGGTAGTACACCCACAACCCGCGCTTCGTGGACGTGATGAGCCCCGCCTCGGTCAGCGCCTTCATGTGGTGCGAGACGGTGGGAGCGGTCAGGCTGAGCTTCTCGGCGAAGACGCAGGCACAGACCTCGTCGGCGGTGCAACAGCGCGCCTCGTCAGCGCCGGCCCCGCTGGCGAGAAGCAGCAGGATGTCGCGTCTGGGCTTGGAGGCAAGGGCCTTGAAGATGAGGTCCATGTGGTCGAGCTGCTCGGTGGGCATGAGGCTCCTCGCCACTTCGATGACTGTCGAAATACTAGCGGCAGGCGCGCCGTTCGGCAACCATCCGCGCGTGTGTGCTCGTTCGGTGAACATGACCATCTCGGCACGCGTCTTGTTGTGATGCGTGTGCCTGTCAACCGGCGATGGCGGGCCTGAGCAAGCGGTTTCGTGCTTCGAGATGCTATGCTCAAGAACGCGCCTGAAGTGGGCGTGACCGTTTCCGTGGTGCCTGGAGGACGTGTGTCGAGTTCGCTTGTTCGCAGAGCGTTGTCGCTGACGATGATCGTCTGTGCGGTCTCGCTCTTCGGTGTACTCGCGTTCGCTCCGCCCGCCCACGCGGTGAGCAAGAAGACGCTTGAGGCCAACCGCGCACGGATCATGACCGAGCTTGATGGCATGCGCGTGCGACTGCAGGCCCGCATCGACGAACTCACGTCGACAGGCTCCAAGATGCAGGAGACACAGACCGAGATCGACATCGTGAGCAAGCAGCTCGCCGACGTCGAAGCGCAACTCCAGCGGCAGAAGCTCGGGCTGGCGACGCGGGCAGCCGAGCTGTACAAGGGCGACCGCATCGGAATGATCAACGTCCTCCTCAGCTCGGAGAATATCGAGGACCTGATCCTCAAGACGCAGTACCTGATTCTCATCAACCAGCGCGACGCATCGGCCCTCAACGACGCACGGCTCATGCGCTCCGAGAGCCTCTGGCTGCAGGAGAGCCTCAACCGGCGCTACGACCGGCTGGGCGCGCTTCAGGCCAAGGCCGATGCCGAGCGCATGCGTATCGACACCGACATCCGCAAGGCTGAGACGAGAGCGGCCGCCATCGACGCCGACCTCGCCGAGTTGCTGCGTCAAAGCCAGACGCCTACCACCGGCGGCGACACGAGCGGCTCCTTCAATCCGGACCTCGTCCTCACCGATGCGAACTTCCGCTCGCAGGACATGACCGAGACGGGCATCCAGGCGTTCCTGGACCGCCAGGCCGGACCGTTGAAGTCGTACACCGCCAAGGACCACAACGGCAACACCAAGTCCGCGGCGAAGATCATCGCCGAGGCCTCGGCTGCCTGGAAGGTCAGCCCGCGGGTCATCCTCATCACGCTGCAAAAGGAGCAGTCGCTTCTGAGCAAGCGGCCAACCAAGCAGTCGACCTACGACTGGGCGCTCGGCGTGGGGCGGCCGGACAGCGGTATCTCACAGATGAAGTACAAGGGCTTCGGCAACCAGGTCTGGTACGGCGCCAAGTCCTTCAACACCGGCGCGAATCTGTGGCGCGCGGGCAAGGTGCTCAAGATCGACTCGAGCACGGTCATTCCCGCCAACGGCGCAACCTACGCGCAGTATCGCTACACGCCGCACCTGCACGGCGTGACGAACTTCTGGTCGCTGTGGATACGCTACTTCAACGACAATCCTGCGAAGTAGTGTCGCCTGAGGCGTAGGCCTACAGGTACTCCCACACGTCGTCGACGCCCGCCTCGGTCGCCGAGACACAGTGATCGATCCAGTGCAGCGGGGTGCCCGCAGATAGGTCGATCAGTCGCAGGTCGACCACCTCCGGCGTATCGAGCCAGCGTCCCTCTGCGTCGATGAGCACCTTGACGCGCGGATGCAGCAGGTCGTCGTTGTTGACGCGGTAGACCACCGCCGTCGAGTTGTCCTCCAGGATGACCACCGCACCCATCGGGTAGATGCCGAGCATGGCCACAAGCGTCTTGGTGATCGTCGGCTCGTAGGCCTTGCCGCGCCCCTGCATGAGTACTGCGAGTGCCTTGTCCGGCCTGATCTCGCGACGGAACGGACGGGCCGTCGTCATCGCGTCATAGGCGTCGCACACTGCGACGATCTTGCTGAAGAGGTGCTGCTCGCCGGCGGTCGACTCCGGATAGCCGAGAAGGTCGTGGCGCTGGTGATGCTCGAACGCGACGATCATCGGAAGCTTGTCTTCGAGCTGCAGGCGCTTGAGCAGGTCCGCGCCCTCCTCGCTGTGCTTCTTCACGAGCGACCACTCATCGGCAGTCAGCGGGCCGGCCTTCGTGAGGACCTCCTCGGGGATGCGCACCTTCCCGATGTCGTACAGCAGCGCGGCGAGACCCAGCGACCGGATGTCGCTCTTGTCGAGCCCGAGCGCCGAGCCTAGCGAAATGCCCAGAATGCAGACGTTGATCGAGTGGTTGAGGGTGTAGTCGTCGTGACCCTTGATGGCCGTCAGTCCGAGAACGGCGGCCGGATCCTGCAGGAGGTTGTCGAGCATCGATTCGACGACGCGCTGGAGCGGACCGACCTCCAGAGCCCGGCCGAGCTTGGCCTGCATCTCGACGTCGCGCATCGCGGTGACGCCGGCGTCGTACGTCGCGCGCGCCTTGGCGCGGACCTCGCGGTTCTTCTCCTCGTCGCCGCTGCCATCCAAGGTCGTCGTCTCGTTGACCGTGATCGAGTGGACCTGACGCTGCTCGAGGTGTGCCCGCGACGCATCGATATCGCGCGGTGCAGCCTGCGCGACCAACTCGATGAAGACCGCGGTCTCCTCGGGGGTGGTCATCGACGAGAAGGTGACCGCGGAGATACCACGGATCAGCAGCTCCTCGATGAGCTTGCTGTAGGTGACGCTCTCCTCCGAGAAGATCTGGTTCTCGACGAACAGCGTGCTCTTGTAGATGTTGATGGTGACCTCGTCGAAGCCGAACGCGACGATGGATCGAAGCGCCGCGACGAAGTCGGCCAGCGACTGTGCGACCGAAGGGTGCGATGTGGGATACAGCGTCGCGTTCGTGTACGCAACGGCGAGGGTGCGCACGAGATCTCGGGCGGATTCCAAGCGCTCCGGTGTCGCGAACGGGGCCTCGACGGCGACGAATCCGGTCGCCTCGGAGGCCACTTCACCCGGCGAGGGGAGCGGACCTTCGTTCTCGGGACGGTACGGCATGTCGGTCACTGCTCGTCAGCTCCTTCTTCCTGTATCGCTCGGTCGACGTTTGCCAGCGCCACACGCGCTTGCGAACGAAGCTCCCGGCCCTTCCTGCTGAAGACGATAGTACGGTCCGCCGTGCGCGCGAGTGCGCGCCTCGCATCCGGCGTTCCGATCAACTCCAATGAACGGATGATTTCCTTCTTCGTCTCATGTGAACGCATCACGTTGAGATCTTCGAGTGCGCGGGTGAGTTGCGGCACGGCCGGAGCGGCCTTCACGCGGCCGATCTCACGCACCGCGAACCGCTGAGTCTCCGGCTCGGGATGCCCGAGCGCCTTGACGAGCGCGTTCGCGGCTTCCGGTGCCGTCGTCTCGGCAAGCGCGGTGATGGCTGCGAAGCGGACCGACTCGTTGAGGTTGGAGAGTCCCTGCGAGATCACCGGCACCGCTCGACGGTCGCCAAGCGACGCGAGCGTGCGCAGGACCGAGATCGCGGCGACCGGGTCATCGGTGCGAATCATGGTGCGCGCCACGCCGATGACCGAGTCGCCCATCCCACGCAGTGCCGGTCGCAGCAGCGAGCGCTGGCGGTCGGTAGCGTGGATCGAGGCGGTCAGCGCCGCCTCGGCGCCGGTCGGGCCTGCGGCCAGCAGGATTTCACCGGCGATGGCGGCATCGGCATCGTCGTTGATGGCGGCGCACACGTCGGTGAGTACAGCCGGGTCGTAGAGCGAGGCGCGCGCGGCCGCAACCGCGTCGCCCACCCCGATGGCAGCGCCCGATTCGAGCTCGTCGAGCCGGCGCAGCGCCTCGCGGACCGCCGGAAACGCGCCGGCGCGGGCTGCAGGGGCGAGCGAATCGTTGATCGCGCGCACGCTCTCGGCTTCGGGGTGCGTGCGCGAGACCGACACGGCCGTCGTGAGCCCGCGTCCTGCGGAGAGACGGGCTGGCGCGACTGCGACCTGTCGGTCGAGGTCGCTCGTGTCCTCATCGACGGCCATCTCGCGCGCCATCTCAGCCGCGGTCTCGGACTGTGCCGAGTCATCCTCGGCGACGGGGGAGGGCGCGAGCAGCCGTGACAACAGCGCGGCCTTATCGGCGGGGAGCGGAAGCGCGGCGGCAACGCGCCGTGGATCGGTGGGGGCCTGTGCGGCAACCAGCGAGAGCAGGCGCGCAAGCGCGGCCGGCTTCATGTTGGCGACGATGCTGAGCATGCCCTCCATCCGCGAACCAAGGCTGTCGGACTGCAGCGAGAACGCGAGGACCTTCATGCGCGACGTCTCGTCGAGTCGCATGAGCGCCTCGGCGACACGCTGCATCGCAAGCTCGCGGGTGGCCGCTTCAAGTCGCCCGATGGCGTCGGACATCTCGTCGCGGCCTGGCCCCTCGGTCTGTTGCCAGCGCTCGGCGGCAGCGACGATCTCTTCAGCGATGTCATCGAGAGGCGCCGTCATCAGATCGAGCCCGAGCAGGCCGGACTCCTCGGAGGCGCGGAGCGAGACCTCGGTGACGGCGATGTGCGAGACGCCGGCCGCTACGAGTGCGCCTCGCGGGCCACCCGCTGCGCGAACGGCGGCCGGGTCGGAGTTGGCGACGGTGACGAACGCGGCGGTCTCTGCATCCGAGAGCCCCGGCGCGATGATGAGCTGTCCCACCTGGAGTGCGTGCAGCGCCTCGGCCAACGAGACGGTCTGGCTGCTTGAGGAGAGCGGTGCGTCGCCGATCCGAAAGCCGTGCGGATCGACGATGATGCGCAACGGACCGGTCGACGCGAGTTCGTTAGCGCGCGCGGTGAAGCGGGCGACCGCCTCGGCCGGAAGCGACGAGGTGGACGGGTACAGGCGCGCGCTCGATGCGGCTCCTGCCAGCAGCCGAAGCATCTCGTCAGCCCTCGGGAAGCCCTCGGAATCCACCCCCATACCCACCTCCTTCGCTCGTTTCGCCCTGTGAGGGTATATCGGAGTTGTCGGTGTCCCCCTGTAACCTCCGACCGCTCACAAAGAGCATTGCACAGTTACGAGTGTGAGCGACGTCACATGACAGTCTAGACTTAGGTGACGGCCACAACGATTCCCGCCGATACGAGGGTACGGATAGCTATCCTCGCCGATCGGAGGGCGAAGAGGTGCTCGTGGAGCTCCGCGCGCAGGCGTACTACAGACAGGTGGCCGAATCGGCGCTGGCGAAAGCCGGCGTCACCGAGCCGCCTGTTCCCGTGACGCTCATCATCGAGTCGCTCGGCATCCCGATTCTGCCTGTGAACCTGCCGATCTTCTTCACCGCTGCGACGATCAATACCGATGGCCTGCCGACCATGGTCGTCAACTACGCCCATTCCGAGGCCACCCGCCGAGAAGCCCTGTCGCACATGCTCGGGCACATGCTGTTGCTGCTCGACGACAATCGCAACGTGTTCCCTCGGGACAAGGGTGAGCACGAAGAGGCCGACATCGTGTCGCGCGAACTGACGATGCCCTCGAATATGGTCATCGAGCAGTCCCGGCTGTGGTTCAACGACTTCCGTTACCTCGCCCGGCTGTTCGGCGTGGGAGAGGCGGCGATGCTCGAGCGCATGCGCGAGCTCGGGATGGTCAATCACCAGCAGGGGATTCGCTGGGACTACTAGTATCTCGCCCGCGGACGGCATCGGTTGTGTCGCTGCGGCTGGTATCATCTGAAGCGAAGCCACCGGGGGGCGGCCATCGCCTCACCACACCTCTGAAACCCCGCTCTCGCAGGAGAGGAACCTCATGCGCACCAGCTACGCAGTCGGCGTCGACGTCGGCGGTACTCGCATCGCTGCCGGACTTGTCGAGCGCAAGGGCCGCATCGTCAAGGACGCGAAACGCCTCACGCCCAAGACCGGACCGTTCGCCGTGGTCGACACCATCATCGACCTCGTCGAAGAGGTTCAGACGGGCACGCAGCCGTCGGAAGTCGCCGGCATCGGCATCGGCATTCCCGGCCAGATCGACTTCCTGCGCCAGTCGGTTGAGTTCTGCACCAACCTGCCACTGGCCGGCGTGGACGTCCGTGCACTCGTCATGTCTCGGATGCGCCAGGAGGTCACCGTCGACAACGACGGGCACCTGGCGGCGTTCGGCGAATCGCGCTTCGGCGCGGCGAAAGGCGCACGCGACTTCATCATGCTCACGGTCGGCACCGGCGTGGGTGGTGGCATCTTCATCGATGGCAATCCCTATCGCGGCAGCCGTGGTCTGGGCGGCGAGCTCGGCCACGTCGTCGTCGACCTCGATGGACCGCCGTGCCCGTGTGGCGGCAACGGTCACCTCGAGGCATACCTCGGTCGTCCTGCGATCGCGGCACGCGGCAAGGAGGCGGCAGCGGCCTACACGGGTCGCGAGATCCTCAACGCCGCCGGCGGTAGCATCGACGGCGTCACCGCCGAGTCGGTGCTGTTCGCCGCGAAGAACGGCGATCCGGTCGCCCGAGAGATCCTGCTCGACTGTGGCGATGTGCTCGGTCGCTCGCTTGTCGGCTTCGTGAACATCTTCAATCCGCGCCTCGTCTGCATCGGCGGCGGCATCGGTGAGGCGTGCGACTTCATGGTCGAGCGGGCCGCCCAGGTCGTGCAGGGCGAGGCGCTTGCAGGCCGGCGTGACGTGTCCATCGTGCAAGCTGTGCTCGGCAACGACGCCGGCATCCTCGGAGCCGCAGCCATGGCGTTCGATGAGCACGATTCGCGCGAGGGACTCAGCCGCTGACGCGTGGTGCGTGAGGGGGTCCGCGTGGATTTCGGGAGCGTGTTGCGCGAGGCGTGGGTGACGGTGAGGCGTTCCCGCACGATGGGTTCGCTCGCCGGTATCTCGGTTGCGGGCGGCTTCATCTACGCGCTGCTCGTGGGCGTGGCGCTCGTGCCGCTGCTGATTCTGCCGCAGGCCACGCTGTCCCTGTCGATGGCGAGTAGCACGGCCGGAGCCGATGCGCCCGAGATCGACGCGTTCGTTGCCACGATCACCGACGGCGCGGCGACTGTCATCGCCGAGGCGGGACCGGCAATCGTCGCGGGTCTACTGCTCATCTTCGCCCTGTGGATCGGGCTGGGCATTCTCGATGTCGCAGCGATGGGGGGCATGATCGCCGAGGCGGCCTCACCACGATCGTCACGTACGCTGGCGCGACTCGACGACGGCTTTCGCGTGTGGTGGCGGGTCGCGGCCTTGTACGCTCTCGGGGCGCTACCCTCTCTTGTCTCGATGCTGGTGATGGGGCTGGTCGTGCTGTTCACAACGACCATCCCTCTCTCCCGAGGCGAACTGCCGTCACCGGCAGCCACGATCGCCGGGCAGCTGCTGATGGTGCCGCTTCAGCCGCTGACGGCTGTCGCCTCCGTGCTGCTTGGGCTGCTCGTCAACATCGCGGTTCGAAGCGCGGTGCTCGAGGACCTCGGATGGCGTGCGGCGCTTCGCCGAGGATTCGAGCTGGTCCGGCGCAATCTTGAATCGGTCGCGGTCATCTATCTGCTCTCGACGCTGATAGTCGCGTCGGTCCTGGTGGCAGCTGCGATCGTGTTTGGAATCGTGTCGTCGGCCCTAGTGGTACTCGTCGGCGCGCTCGTCGCCGTCCTGGGGTCGATGACGACCGCTGGCGTGGTCGCCGCGATTCTTGGCGTCGCCGTGGCGATAATGATGCTGGTTGTCTACGCTTTGCTTGTCGCGTGGCGCTCGGCGGTTTTCACGGTGCTGTGGAAGCGAATCGCCCTTGGAGACCGGCCGCACTCGACCGATCAGCGTGTTGCAGAGTCGCTACTTGAGGGAAGTCACACATAGAGCACGTCCAGCGGCCGAGAAGGCCACAGCCGGGAGGGCATCATGCGGTACGGCGAGATCATCAAGAAGGCGTGGCGCATCACGTGGACCTACAAATGGTTGTGGGTACTCGGCATCTTCGCCGGCATCACAGGCGGCAGCAGTGGTGGCGGTAGCGGAGGCGGTGGCAGCAACGGCTCGTCGAACCTTGGTTCGGCGTTCAACGGCGGGGGGTCGAGCGGTTCGTCCGGCTTGCCCGACATGAGTGGGCTCGGCGCCAGCGTCGCCCAGTGGCTGCCGGTCGTCATCATCTTCGCAGCGCTGCTCGTGCTCATCGGAATCGCGTTCGCGGTGCTGGGTATCGGTGCGCGCGGCGGCCTGATCTGGGCGGTCGATGAGATCGAGCAGGGCCGGGTACCGAGCCTTGGCGAGGCGTGGAGCGCCGGCTTCGCACGCTTCTGGCGGATCTTCGGGCTGGGGCTGCTTCTGCAACTACCGATCGCCATCGCGGCCCTTCTCTTGGCCGCGGTCATCCTCGTCCCGATTCTCGGAACCGTCGCGGCCGGAGGCGACCCCAACCCTGCGCTGATCCTCGGGCCGATGTGCGGGGCGCTCATCATCGGCGTGCCTGTGCTTCTGGTGGCGGCGGTGGTGCTCGGCGTCATGTACATCACCGGTACCCGCTTCGTCGTGCTCAACAACATGGGGGTCGTGCATTCCGCGAAGGAAGCCTGGCGCGCGTTGCGGGCCAGGATCATGGACCACATCGTGATGTACGTGATCTCCGCGGGGCTGAGCATCGCAGCGAGTCTCGTGCTGGTCGTGCCGATCGTCATCGTCGGGGTGGCGACGCTGGTACCGGCCATCATCACGGCCGGCAACGAGAACTGGGGTGCGTTCGCCGGAACGGTGGGGCTCTTCGTCGTGATCGTGTTCGTGCTGAGCATCGCGTTCTCGGCGATCTGGGGCACGTTCACCTCGGCGTTGTGGACGGTGTTCTTCCGCCGTCTGACCGGGCGCGAGCCGCTGGCTCCCGTTGCGATGCCAGTTCCCGCACCCGCGGCGCCGGCGGGCTACGCGCCGTCACCCGCACCACCCGCACCCGCTGGTGGCTACGCGCCGCCGGTCGCGCCGACACCGCCCACGGCGCCCGATGCCTGAGCCCGGCCGGCTCGTCGTCGTGGGGGACATGAACTCGCGACCGGACGGGAGCGGCTCGGACGGCGGCGCCGCGTACCAGGTCCTCCTGGCCGCGTGCCTCGCCCCCGGGGTCCGCGGCGCACTGCTCGTCCGCTCACGCTCCCACAGCAAAGGCTGCCTTCATGACCCTCACAGACATCGCGCTCCTGAACCTTCGGCGGCGAAAGGCCAAGGCGG
>JAAXWY010000029.1 GCA_013334745.1 Coriobacteriia bacterium | reverse complement strand
TGATGTAGCGCTGTGACAGCACGGCCGCCGCCACGAGGGCCGTGTCCTTCAGCCGCACCCCGTGATGGATCTCGTAGCGCTCGCGCAGGCCGCGCAGGATGCTGATCGTGTCCTCGACGGTCGGCTGGCCGACCATGACCGGCTGGAAGCGGCGCTCGAGCGCCGCGTCCTTCTCGATGTGCTTGCGGTACTCGTCGAGTGTGGTGGCGCCGATCGCGTGCAGCTCGCCGCGCGCGAGAGCGGGCTTGAGCATGTTGCCCGCGTCCATCGCGCCCTCGGCCGCGCCGGCGCCGACGATCGTGTGCAGCTCATCGATGAACAGCAGGATCTGCCCGGCGGACTCCTCGACCTCGCGCAAGACCGCCTTGAGCCGGTCCTCGAACTCGCCGCGGTACTTCGCCCCCGCGACCATCGAGGCCAGGTCGAGCGAGATGAGGTCCTTATCGCGCAGGCTGCTGGGCACGTCGCCGGCGACGATGCGCTGTGCGAGCCCTTCGACGATCGCGGTCTTGCCCGTTCCCGGCTCGCCGATGAGCACAGGGTTGTTCTTGGTGCGGCGCGAGAGCACCTGCACGGTGCGGCGGATCTCGTCGACGCGGCCGATGACCGGATCGAGCTTGCCGTCGCGCGCGGCCTGGGTGAGATTGCGCCCGTAGCGCTCGAGCGCCTGGAACTGCGCCTCGGAGTTCTGGTCGGTGACCTTGGAGCCGCGTCGCAGCTCGTCGACGGCGGCATTGAGTCGCGCCTGCGTTGCACCGGCCCGCTCGAGCGCACGGCCGGCTTCTCCCTTATCGGCGGCGAGCGCCACGAGCAAGTGCTCGCTGGAGACGTAGGCGTCCTTCATCTTCTCGGCGAACTTGAAGGCGTCGTTGAGAACCGTGTTGAGCCTCGGGCCGACACCCATCTGAGCGGCGGCTCCGGATACCTTGGGAGCGGCCGCAAGCGCCTCGCCCACCGCCGCGTCGAGCCCCGACGGGTCGGCACCCACCTTCGAGAGGATCGGGCGGACGATGCCCTCTGCCTGGTCGAGCAGCGCCTTGAGCAGGTGCTCCGGTTCCACCTGACTCGCGCCGTACTCCTCGGCGATACCACCCGAGGCCTCGAGAGCCTCCTGTGCCTTGATCGTGAGCTTGTCGAGTCTCATCGTCGTGCCACCTCCATCGCGAGCCGGTGGCTCGCGTCAGCCTCTGTCGTCCTCACGGGACGATCAGCGTTTCGCCGTTCAAGCGGGCGCTCCGTGCCGCCCGGGTACCAGGTGTGACCACACCCACGCCACGGCCTGTCAAGCCGGTCCGCCCCATATCTCGCCGGCCCGTACGTTCTCGAGCCAGCGGACAACGGGGTTACGCCTGTCGCCGGGCTGCGTCTCGCGATTCGCCATCAGAATCCCTGCCTCCTGGCCACGGCGCCGGGCTGAACGCGGACGATCGCCGCGTGAACCTCGCGCCTGCGAGCGCGTTCCCCGGCTGCTCGCGCCGCAGCCTCGGCTCGCGCGAGCCGTGCGTTGGCGTGAGCCAGCTCGGCGCGAGTGCGATCGAGCTCGCGCTGCAGCTCGATGATGCGGACCACGCCAGCGAGGTTGATGCCCTCGACCTGGGTGAGTTGCTGGATGAGCTGCAGCCGGTCGACGTCGGCCTGCGAGTACAGCCGGGTGTTGCCCTGCGATCGCTGCGGCTGGATGAGCCGACGGCGCTCGTAGATGCGCAGCGTCTGAGGGTGCACGCCGGCAAGCTCGGCTGCGACCGAGATCATGTACAGCGGCCTGTCGTTCTCTCGTCTCATCGCGATCATCCTTCGTCGAAAGCGGCACATCCTGCCGCTGGCTATCCGATGTGGGCCCGAAGATCCTCGGTTGACGCCGCGAAGAACGTCTCGAGTGCGGACTTCTGCTCCTCGCTGAGAGACTCGGGCGTCACGACCTTGATGCGGACCTTCAGGTCGCCCTGGCCACCGCCCTTGAGCTTCGGTGCGCCCTTGCCGGTGATGCGCAGCGTCTTACCAGTCTGCGTGCCGGCCGGCACCTTGAGTCTCACCTTCTCACCAGCGGGCGTCGGGACGTTGATGGAGACGCCGAGCGCGGCCTCGGCTATCGAGACCGGCAGGTCCAATACGACGTCTGCTCCTTCTCGCGAGAAGTACGGGTGCGGCTTGATGTGGGTGATCACGTACAGATCGCCCGCCGGTCCGCCGGTGTCACTCGGCTCGCCCTTGCCCTTGAACCGCAGCTTCCCGCCGTCGTTGACCCCTGCAGGCACGTTGACGGTGACGGGCTTGCGAGTGCGCACCCGGCCGTGCCCGTGGCAGCTGCTGCACCGAGAGGCGATGACGCTTCCCTCGCCGTTGCACGCGGGGCACGGACGCGAGAAGCCGAACATGCCTTGGCCCTCGCTCGTCTTACCCGTGCCGCTGCACGCGCCGCAGGTCGCTCTGCTGGTCCCCGGCTTGGCGCCGGTACCGCCACACGTCGAGCACGACTCGATGCCGTCCACCTCGACTTTGGTCGAGGTCCCGGCGAAAGCCTGCTCAAACGTCACGTCCAGGCGCATCTCCACATCGCGGCCGCGCTGGGGCTGTGGCCGACCACCACCCCGACCGCCACCACCGCCGCCGAACCCGCTGAAGACGCTACCGAACAGGTCACCCAGATCGCCCATGTTGACGTCGGCGGAGTAGCCGCCCGGCCCGCCGAAACCGCCGGCGCCCGGGCCTCCGGCCCCGCGGCCCCCGGAACGATAACCGGGCGGCACCTGGCCACCGAAGTACTGCCCGTACTGGTCGTAGGCCTTCCGCTTCTCGTCATCCGAGAGCGTCTCGTAGGCCTCGTTTATCTCCTTGAACTTCTCCTCTTCGCCGCCGGCATCGGGATGATGCTTGCGGGCGAGCTTGCGAAACGCCTTCTTGATCTCGTCGGCGGTTGCTGACTTCTTCACACCGAGGATGTCGTAGTAGTTCGCTGTGGGGGCCATGGCCTACTCCTCGCGCTGAGGTCCCCCGGTCGAGACCACGACCATGGCCGGACGCACGATGCGCCCACCCATCTCGTAGCCCTTCTGGAAGGCGGCCACGACCGTACCGGCCGGCACGGTCGGGTCTTCCTGCTGGCTCACGGCCTGCTGTGTCGACGGGTCGAACGGCTGTCCGAGCGGGTCGATCACGCTCACTCCGTGCTTGCCGAGAACCCCGACGATCTGCGCGTGAACCGATGTCACGCCCGTGATGAGGTGCTCGATGTCGTGATCGGCCGATGTGTGCTCGATCGCACGCTCGAGGTTGTCGATCGCAGGAAGCAGCTCCTCGACAAGTCGCTCGGCGGCGCGCTTGCGCTCATCCTCGCGTTCGCGAGCTGTGCGCTTACGGAAGTTCTCGAAGTCGGCCTGGGCACGAAGCGCTGCATCACGCATCTCTGCGGCCTCGGCGCGAGCAGCCTCGAGTTCGTCCTCCATCACGTCACCACGAAGCCCGAACTCAGCCCCGAGGTCATCAAGCAACTCGGGATCGAGACCCGCCTCGGGGCTCCCTCCGACGGTACCGAAGGGAGCCTCCGCAGCGTGATCTTCGCGAGGACCGCGACCGGAGGTATCGCCGGTGGGAGCGCCGTCGCGTTTGGTCATGATTACTTGCCCTCTTCCTCGTCGACGACCTCGTACTCCGCGTCGACGACATCTTCAGTGGCGGCCGCGGCTTCGTCGCCGCCAGCAGCAGCGTCAGCCTCTTGGGCGGCTGCGTACACGACCTCGGCGAGCTTATAGCTGGCCTCCTGGAGCTTCTCGGTGGTCGACTTGATCTCGTCGACGTCGTTGCCGGCAAGCGCGGTCTTCGAGGCGGTGAGCGCCTCCTCGACTGCGGTCTTGTCGTCCTCGGGCACCTTGTCGCCCAGGTCCTTGAGCGTCTTCTCGGTCGCGTACACGAGAGTGTCGGCTTGGTTGCGAGCCTCGACCTCGGCCTTGCGAGCCGCGTCCTCCTCGGCGTGCTTGTCGGCGTCGGTGACCATGCGGTCGACCTCGTCGTCGGAGAGCGCGGTCGAGCCGGAGATGGTGATCTTCTGCTCCTGGCCGGTACCCGTGTCCTTCGCGCTGACGTTCACGATGCCATTCGCGTCGATGTCGAACGTGACCTCGACCTGCGGGATGCCGCGCGGTGCGCTCGGGATGTTCATGAGGTGGAACTTGCCGAGCGTCTTGTTGTCGCCGGCCATCTCGCGCTCGCCCTGCAGGACGTGGATCTCGACGCTCGTCTGGCCGTCAGCGGCCGTCGTGTACGTCTCGGTCTTGCGCGTAGGGATGGTGGTGTTGCGCTCGATCATGCGCGTCATGACTCCACCGAGCGTCTCGACTCCGAGCGAAAGCGGGGTCACGTCGAGGAGCAGGATGTCCTTGACGTCGCCCGCGAGCACGCCGCCCTGGATCGCGGCGCCGACTGCGACGACCTCGTCCGGGTTGACGCCCATGTGCGGGTCGCGGCCGGTCATCTTCTTGACGAGCTCCTGGACGGCGGGCATACGAGTCGAGCCACCCACGAGGATGACCTCATCGATGTCGCCCATCTTCACGCCTGCGTCCTTCATGGCCTGCTGGACGGGCTTGCGGGTGCGCTCGAGCAGGTCGTCGGTGATCTTCTCGAACTCCGCACGCGAAAGCGTGACATCGAGGTGCTTGGGGCCCGAGGCGTCCGCCGTGATGAATGGAAGGTTGATGTGGCTGGTCTGGGCGCTGGAGAGCTCCATCTTGGCGCGCTCACCGGCCTCCTTGAGACGCTGGAGTGCCATCTTGTCGGCGCGGAGATCGATGCCATGGTCGCTCTTGAACTGCTCGGCGAGCCAGTCGATGACCTTCTGGTCCCAGTCGTCTCCACCGAGGTGGTTGTCGCCGTTGGTCGACTTGACCTCGAAGACGCCCTCCCCGATCTCCATGACCGAGACGTCGAAGGTTCCGCCGCCGAGGTCGAAGACGAGAACGGTCTGGTTCTGGTCGCCCTTGTCCAGGCCATACGCGAGTGCTGCAGCCGTGGGCTCGTTGATGATGCGAAGCACCTCGAGACCGGCGATCTTGCCTGCGTCCTTGGTGGCCTGGCGCTGCATGTCGTTGAAGTACGCAGGAACCGTGATGACGGCTTGCGTGACCGTCTCGCCGAGGTACTTCTCGGCGTCGGCCTTAAGCTTCTGCAGCGTCATCGCCGAGATCTCCTCGGGGGTGTACATCTTGCCGTCGATGTCGACCTCGACGCGACCGTCCTTGCCCTTGGCGACCTTGTACGCGACCGTCTTGCGCTCCGAGGAGGTCTCCTCGAACTTGCGGCCGACGAACCGCTTGATGGACTTGATGGTGTTCTCAGGATTGGTGACCGCCTGGTTCTTGGCGGGCTTGCCGACGATGCGCTCACCGTCGCGGAACGCCACAACGGACGGCGTCGTGCGATCGCCCTCCGCGTTGATGATGATGGTCGGCTCTCCGCCTTCGAGGACGGCCATCGCCGAGTTGGTGGTACCGAGATCGATACCGAGTACCTTCGCCATTACTGACTCCCCTTTCACGTGCGTATCGTTGATTCCAGGTTCCGCGCCGATCAGGTGCGGTGGTTATCGAGTGCTATGGGCGGCCCCCGGGAGGTGCCGCTCGGCCATTCTGAAATCTGAGTCTTGCGTTGTCAAGTTTTCTGGCAACACGCCTTGTAACTATACCCCGAAATCCGATCCTGAAACCCGCCATGCCTGGGTCGCTCCTGGCGGTATGCGGACCCGCTCGGACACCGGACAACCCAAGCCTTGTGCGGGAGAGTGGCGCCCTTCGGCGAAATGTCCCTTTACACCACCCGAACCGCTCTGTATGGTACGCACGAAACCAGAGCCGTCTGGTCGCACCAGCGGCGCGCGAATAGAAGGAGACTCCATGCCCCGACCCATCATCAACGCGGACGACTGCTCGGCCTGTGGCATCTGCGTGGATGCCTGTCCCAATGGTGTACTCGAAATCGTCGGCGACGCCGCTGAGGCCGTCACCGAGGAGAACTGCGACGCCTGCGCGACCTGCATGGAGGAGTGCCCGATGGGGGCGATCACGGAGATTGAAGAGGACTAACTCTCTTCGCCGACACCGCACCGGTAGCAACTACGACGAGACGTCCCGATGGGGCGTCTCGTCTTGCGTGTGGGCTCAGCGGCGAGCGGCGTCAGCCGGTGAAGAACGTCGCGCCGATGCTCAGGAGTCCGAAGAGTATGAAGATCACGCCGGAAACGCGCCGCATCGCCAGCTCGGGCAGGTTCTTGCCCAGCAGGCGACCGATGCCGATCGCAACCGCGTCGGCGAGCACCATGCCCACCGTGGAACCGAGCGTCACGGACCAGAACCGGCCCGCAGTGCCAACGGAGTCGGGCGAGCCGAGACCCGCGAGCCACGACTGCACAGTCGGACCGGCCTCCTTCAGGTAACTCAGCAGCGCCGACCCCGGATCGACCGCGATGGCGAGCGTCATGATCTGCGTCTTGTCGCCAAGCTCGGCGAAGAAGAATGCTATGCCCGTGGCGATGACGGGCCCGAACCGGCCGCCCTTATCGGCGTCCTCCTCTTCGACCGTATCGCCGCGAAGCGTCCAGATACCGAATCCTACGAACAGGACGCCCGTGATCCACGGGATGACGTTTTCGGGAATCGCCGAGCCAACGAACTGGCCCACGAGCGTCGTGAAGAAGTGCACGACGAATGTGGCTACAAAGATGCCGAGCAGCACCTGCCACGCCTTGTAGCGCGTCGCCAGCACCATCGCGAGCAACTGCGACTTGTCGGCGAGCTCGCCGATCATGATGAGCCCCATCGCGACAAGGAAGATGTAGGCCACTAGTACACCGATCCTTCCGGCTTCACGGCTTTAAGCTCCGCCCAGACCCGCTGCTTGGCAACGGGGTCGGAAAGCGCGGCCTCGAATCCGCTGACCGCGAAGATCCGCCTGCCGAGAACACGAACCGGCGGCGAACCGGCGGCCGGCGCCTGGCAACCGAACGCTTCGGCGATGTCGGCGGCGGCCTGCTCATCGAGCGCGACGATGACCTTCGGGTCGACCGACTCGAGCTGCAAGCGCAGACGGTCGCTGGCGCGCTCCGCGTCCATCCCCTGCTCCGGGCGCGACACAGTGAAGAACACCTCCGCCTCGGCGAATCCGAGCGCAGTCACGGCCTTGGTGAGCGCGACCCCATCGGCGCCTGTCATGGCCCCGCCACCGGTCGCCTCGGCCGGGCCGGGCAACCCCTTGACCAGCGCGATCTGCGCGAAGCTCGCGCCCGTGGTCGCCACACGATCGCTTCCTGGCGCCAGCGAATCCGCTGCAGCAAGCTCTGCCTTCACGCGGGCCTCGTGAAGCGCGCGCAGCTTGTCGGCGATCACACTCGAGGTGTGGGTCTTGTCGCTCACGCGCGTCCGGCGAACCATCGCCAAGTCGTCTGCAGCCCCACGTCGAGCGTCTGGTTCGCCGTCCACCCGAACGTTGCCGCGCACTTTGCCGGCGACAGTGAGCTGCGCGCCACATCGCCGTGCCGCAGGGGACGGGAGTCGATCGGGCCCCAGTACTCGGCGGCCTCGCGCAGCGAGCGCAGGATGTCGTTGACGTTGGTTTCTCGGCCGGTCGAGATGTTGTAGGCGGGTGCATCGCCCGCAGCGGTACCGAGCGTGCCTTCGGCGTGCAGCGCCGCGACGATCGCTCCGACGATGTCGCCGACGTAGATGAAGTCGCGAGTCTGCGTGCCGTCCCCGAACACCGTGGGAGGCTCGCCGGCGTGCATCGCAGCGCAGAACAGCGCGACCACACCGCCTTCCCCGGCAGCGTCTTGACGCGGCCCGTACACGTTCGCGAAGCGGAACGAGGCGAAGTCGACCCCCGTCCCTAGCAGCTCCTCGGCGAGCAGCCCTTCGGCGGCGAGCTTTGAGGTGCCGTACGGGTTAACGGGCGCCTTGGGCGCTGACTCGGCAAGCGGAAGCATCGTCTCGTCGGGCTCGCCATAGACGGCGGCCGAGGACGCCGAGATCATGCGCACGGCACCGGCGGCCTTTGCCGCGGCAGCGACTCGGCGCGTCCCCTCGGCGTTGACCGCGAAGTCCCGCTCGGGGTCGCGAAGCGATACCGGGACGCTTGCCTGTGCGGCGAGGTGCACGACGGCATCAGGCGCAAACTCGGCCACGAGCGCCGGCATCGAGTCATCGAGTATGTCCAGCGTGCGAAACCACGCGTGCGGGTGGATGTTCTCGGACTTGCCGGTCGACAGATCGTCGATCACGCCAACGACGTGACCGCCCGAAAGCAGCGCGTTGACGAGATTGCTGCCGATGAACCCGGCGCCGCCGGTGACTAGGACCCGCATCTGACCTCCCGCTCGGGGTACGTGGGAGACGATGGTATCACCGCTTGGTGCGGCCGCCACCCTTCACCGGAGCACGCTTCGGCTTCTTCGCACTCTTCGAGTTCGGCGGGCAGGTGTCGCCCACGAGAGCGAGTGCGAGCACCTCGTCCATCGTGCTCACGGGGATGATCTCGAGTTCGGTGCGCACCTTGTCAGGCACGAGCTCCAGGTCACGCAGGTTGTCCTTGGGCACCAGAATCGTCTTGAGGCCGGCGCGGTGCGCGGCCAGCAGCTTCTCCTTGAGTCCGCCGATGGGCAACACGCGCCCGCGCAGCGTGATCTCGCCGGTCATCGCCAGATCGCGGCGGACCGGGCACCCGATGAGTGTGGACGCGAGCGCCGTGGCCATCGTGATGCCCGCGCTCGGACCGTCCTTGGGGATAGCCGCGGCCGGCACGTGGATGTGCAGGTCGAAGTGGTCCTGGAAGTCCTCGGCGATACCAAGGTCCTTGGCGCGTGTGCGGATGTAGCTGACCGCAGCAGTCGCCGACTCACGCATGACGTCGCCGAGCTGACCGGTGAGGATAAGCGCGCCCTTGCCGGGCATCTTCGTGGCTTCGATGAAGATGATGTCGCCACCGACCTCGGTCCAGACCAGGCCGGTTGCGGCACCGATCTCATCGCGCTCCTCGGCCATGCCGTAGGAGAAGCGCTCCGGCCCGAGATACTTGTGCAGCGTGCGCTGCGAGACGACGGTCTTGCCCTTCTTGCCCTCGACGACCTTGCGCGCAACCTGACGGTTGATCGCCGCGACTTCGCGCTCGAGACCTCGTACGCCCGCCTCGCGCGTGTGGCGGCGGATGATCTCGCGAATGGCGCTGTCGGTGATTTCGAGCTTGCTCGGAGTCAGGCCGTGCTGCTCGAGCTGCTTGGGGATGAGGTAATCCGTGGCGATGTGGAGCTTCTCCTCTTCGGTGTAGCCCGGGAAGTGGATGACCTCCATGCGGTCGCGCAGCGCCGGCGGAATCGTGTCGAGCATATTCGCGGTGGTGATGAACATGACGTTGGACAGGTCGAACGGCGCCTCAAGGTAGTGGTCCTGGAAGGCGTAGTTCTGCTCTGGGTCGAGCACCTCGAGGAGTGCCGACGTGGGGTCGCCGCGGAAGTCGGCGCCAACCTTATCGATCTCGTCCATCATGAAGACGGGGTTGTTGGTGCCCGCCTGACTGATCGACTGGATGATGCGGCCGGGCAGGGCGCCCACGTACGTCCGCCGATGACCGCGGATCTCTGCTTCGTCACGGACGCCGCCAAGCGACTGCCTGATGAACTCGCGCCCGAGCGAACGGGCGATCGAACGGCCGATCGAGGTCTTGCCGACACCCGGAGGTCCGGCGAAGCACAGGATCGGGCCGCGCATCTTGTCGGTCAGCTTGTGGACCGCAAGGTACTCGAGCACGCGCTCCTTGACCTTCTCGAGACCGTAGTGGTCTTCGTCCAGGATCGCCTTGGCCTCGACGAGGTCGAGCTTCTCCTCGGACTCGATCTCCCACGGAAGCCCCACAAGCCAGTCGAGGTATGTGCGGATGACGCTCGTCTCGGCGGACTGCGGCTGCATCTTCTCCAGGCGGTTGAGCTCCTTGAGCGCCTTCTCGGCGACCTGCTCGGGCATGCCCGACTCGCGGATCTTGGTCGTGTACTCATCGACCTCCGCCTGGACCTCGTCGTACTGCCCGAGCTCCTGCTGGATCGCCTTGAGCTGCTCGCGCAGGAAGTACTCGCGCTGGGACTTGGTCATCTGCTCCTTGACCCGGTCCTGGATCTTCGTGCCGAGTTCGAGAATCTCGAGCTCCTTCTTGAGGAACCGAGTAGCGGCCTCAAGACGGACGCGCGGATCAAGTGAATCGAGGATGACCTGCTTCTCGTCGACCTTGAGATTAAGGTGAAACGCGATGAAATCGCCGAGCCGTCCGGGTTCTTCGATTGAGTTCGCGGCGACGAGCACTTCTTGCGGGATCGGCTTGCCGAGCTCGGCTGCGCGCTCGAAGTCGGTAACGAGCGCCCGCATGAGCGCCTGCGTCTCCATATCGGACTCGGTCGATTCCTCGATGAGCTCAACGCGGACGCGGAAGTACGGCTCGCCCTCGAGGTACTCGAGGATGCGGAAGCGCTGCTGTCCCTCGACGAGCGCCTTGGCGGTACCGTCCGGCAGTTTGAGCTCCTGCATCACCGTGACGATGCAGCCGATGTCGTAGAGGTCGTCGGGTCCGGGATCCTGCGTCTCGGCCTGCCGCTGCGTTGCGAGCGCGATGAAGTGCCCCTCGCGCATCGCTGCCTCAAGCGCGTTGATCGACTTCTCGCGGCCGACGAACAGCGGCACGACGAGGTTGGGGAAGACGATGAGGTCTCGCAGTGGGATCAGCGGGAGCACCGTTGGAATGCTCGGGTCCTGGTCTCTCTGTGACATGGCCGTTCGCGTCCTCTCACGTATGTCGTGCGATAATCCGTTGGTGCCCAATGGCATGACATGGTACACGCCAACCACGCCGCGAAAGCGACAATCTTCGCTTCCGCTCGGAGCCGCCGATGATCCCGCGACCCAGCGCGCTGACCTCCGTTGCCACCGCAGTCGCGGTGGCGGCGCTTGTTGCGTTGGTCGCGGTAGCACCCGCCGGGAGTGCCCCTCCGAGCACTTCGACGGCCACGTCGACACCGATCGCGGAGCGCCCGGCGATGACGACATCGCTGATTTCCAGCGCGCCCGCAGTGCCCACCGGCGGTGCATTCGGCTATACCGCTCAAGTTCGCCTCAAGGACCGCGCCTCCTACCTGCAAACGGTCTTCGAGGTGTTTCGGCCGAGCGGGCAACTGCTCTTCAAGCGCACGCGGATCATCAACAACGCCGGCCCGGGAGTGGAGCGATTCTCGTTCGAGCGGGCGTTGACGGACGTGCTCACGCTCGATCCCGATGAGTACCCGGTCAGACTCACCGCCACTGCAAACGTCAACGGCACGACCGTGTCCTCCGAGACGTCACAGACACTGAGGGTCTACGACCGAGCCGGCCCCCGCGTGAAGACGGCGCTCGTGGTGCGCATCTCGGGTCGCCCCATGGCCGCACCCGATGGACGGTTCGTCCTCGACCCCGCGACCGCCTCCGGGGCGCGCGCTGCAGTGGCATCGATCAGCAGCCGGATCCTCACCGATCCCAAGGCTCGGATCACATTGGCGATCCCGCCGGTCCTGCTCGTCGAGTGGAGGCGCATCTCGGGCGGCTACACGCGCACGGACGGCACCACCGCGCGCCCGACCGATCCCGTCCCCGCAGCGTACAACGCGACGCTGTCGGATCTTCGCGCGGCAATCGACACCGGCCGTCTCGAACTCGTCACGCTCGGCTACGCCGACCCCAACCTCACCGACCTCGCCCAGCATGGGCTCGCCGCCGACGTGGGGCCGCAGTACGACGCGGGCATCTCGGGGGTGTTCGCCAGCCTTGAGGTGACTCCCTCGCCCGGCACCGTTCCGGCCGGCGCCTGCGTGCCGGCCAACGAGCTCACACTGCTCGCCGAGAAGGGTGTGCGCTACGTCGTCGTCGACACCGATTGCGTCCGCGACGGTAAGTCCAGGCCTGCCAGCGGCGTCTACCCGGTCAAGGGCGGCAAGCTCCTCGCGCTCGCGTTCGACGAAGCCGTCACTGAATCGCTCGCGAAGGGCGACACATCACACGCCCTCGACCACGCCTTCTCACGACTGGTCTCGTCCCCCAAGAAACCCCTGGTCCTCGCGCTCGAGATCGACAGCGATGAGCCCACCACAACGGACCTCGTAGGCCCGGCGCTCTCCGCGATCGAGGCCCAGCCGTGGATTCAGCTTGAGAAGGCCGGTTCGCTCAAGGCCCCGAGCGGCGCCGCGAAGGTGCGCTTGCTCGCCGGGCCGTCGACCAAAGGCGCGCCAAAGGGCTTCTGGACGACCGTCTCGAAGGCGCGCGCGTACGCCGACGCGTACTATGCCGCAGTCGGCGCAAGTGATCCCACGGCGACGACCGCGAACGCGCAGTCGCTCGTCGCCGAAAGCTCGTCCTGGGCGGACGGCAACCCCGCATGGAGCGACGCCGCGCGTGGCAAGGAGTTCGCTCAGACCTCGCTCGCAACGACGAAAGCAGTGCTCGATCGCGTCTCGGTCAATGCGGAGTCAATCACCTTGTCGGGTACGAGGGGCGACCTGCCGATCACCATCGTGAACAGCAGCGACAAGACGCTCAACGTACTTGTCACCGTGACATCAAGCGGGGGTGTGCACGTCGGCGGCGACACGAGCATCCCCACCACATTGCGCCCTCAGGAAACGTACCTTGAGGTGCCGGTGGATATGCAGACGAGTCTCTCGGGGAAACTCACTATCGAGGTCACCGCTGACGGGCTCGTGCTCGCGAAGCGTAACGTCAACGTGCAGGCATCGTATCTCGACCGGCTCGCCCTCGGCGGTGCGGTGGTGCTGGGTATGCTGGTCATGCTTGTGTTTATTGTGCGGAGAAGCCGGGCTGCAGAGCGTCATGACGGTGAATCACGAAGCGGGGCAGGATACACTGACGACGCAGATGACGACATACACCCAAGTTCGCGCTAACTGCCCGCGGTGCGGCACACGTCACCGAACGCGCGGGTTTCTGATTCCCGGAAGGCATTGTGCATGAACAAGATCGTGATTCTCGATACCAACGTGCTCCTGGCCGATCCCAACTCGGTGCTGTCGTTCCCACGCGCCGAAGTGGTCATCCCTGAGACGGTTCTCTCGGAGCTCGACAAGCTCAAGACCGCCCGAGTCGATCCGGATCTGCGGTTTCGCGGCCGCGAGGTCAGCCGGATCCTGTTCGAGCTTTCGGAGGACGGCTCCCTCGTCGAGGGCATCGACCTGCCTGACGGCGGCTCGGTCCGAGTCATGCCGTTCGACTCGGAGACGAAGAACCTGCCCGAAGGCGTGTCCACCCGTAACTCGGATGACCGCATTCTCGTGTCGGCGCTGCAGGTGTTTCGCGCATGTGACGCAGCCGACTGCGACGTGCGGCTCGTCACCAACGACCTGAATATGCTCCTCAAGGCGCAGACACTCGGCCTGCCCGTCGAGCGTTATGGTGACGGCGTCGAAGCGGGCTTCTCGAAGCGCTACATCATCCGCCCGTTCCAGCGGTACCGCGTGCCGATCACGATTCTCGCCGTGGCGATCGCGGTGTTCGTGGGCGTGCTGTTCATCGCTATGTACTCGCAGCAGGACCACGCGAACGGCACCATGCCCACCGAGTTCAAGACGCTCCTGACCTCAAACCAGCTCGCCGCGCTAGACGCGCTCGGCACGCTTCAGGCGAACCCGAATGACAGTGAAGCCCTCCTCAAGATGGCGAACATCTTCTTCGACCAGAGTGAAGCGGCGATGCAGTCCGACGCCGGAACAGCGATCACGTTCGGAGAGCAGGGCATTCGCTACTACGAGCGCTACCTCGCGGTCTCGCCGGGCGACAGTAACGCCCGAGCCGATCTGGCGACGCTCTACTTCAACACCGGTCAGACCGACCGCGCGATTCGCGAGGTCGGGTCGGTGCTGCAAGCCGACGGCAGCCACCTGCGCGCCAACTACAACCTGGGTATCTTCTACGCCCAAGGGCGCCGGGACTACGCTGCCGCCGAGACCCAGTTCAAGAAGGTCATATCCCTGACCAAGAACGACTCGAATCAGCACGCGCTCTTCCAGCAGGCGACGCTTCTGCTCGAGCAGGTCAGAAAGCTGACAACCAACCAGTCCGTCGACGCGTCGGGAGCAAAGCAGTGAGCCGAGAGCATATCGAGATAGCGATCGTGGGCGGCGGACCGGCCGGGCTGGCCGCAGCCCTGTACGCAGCCCGCGGGCGCGCCAAGACCGTCGTCTTCGAACGCGGACTCCCCGGCGGTCAGATCGTCACGACCGATTGGGTGGAGAACTACCCCGGCTTCCCTCAGGGAATCAACGGGATGGAGCTTGGCGAGCTGATGACCAAGCAGGCCGAGACCCACGGTGCGATCATGCGCAGCTTCTCACCGATCGGATCGATCGAGATCGACGACGAGGGGCACTTCGTCCTCGAGAGTGAGGGCGAGGAGTTCTCGGCGGATTGCGTGATTCTCGCCACGGGCGCCGTGCCCCGCAAGCTCGGAATCCCGGGCGAGGCCGAGTTCACCGGACGCGGCGTCTCGTGGTGCGCGACGTGCGATGGAGCGCTCTACAAGGAGAAGGTCGTCTGTGTCATCGGCGGCGGAGACGCGGCCGTCGAGGAGGCGATGTTCCTCACGAAGTTCGCCTCGAAGGTGCACCTGATCCATCGTCGTGACGAGTTCCGTGCCACGAAGTGCATCCAGGAGCGCTGCCGCGCCAATCCCAAGATCGAGGAGCACCTCTCACGTGTACCCGTCGAGGTCATCGGCGAGGACGGTAAGGTGAGCGCCATCCGGCTCGAGTCGACGAAGGGCGAGCCCGAGGAGATCCTGCCGGTGCAGGGCGTCTTCATCTTCGTGGGCGTGCATCCCGTAAACGAGTTGGCGCTTGAACTTGTGAAGCTCTCCGACAACGGGTACATCACTATCGATCACGATGGTCGCACGAACGTCCCCGGGCTCTATGCCGCCGGTGACGTCACGGATTCCGAACTGAAGCAGGTCATCACCGCAGCGGCGAAAGGCGCTTCGGCGGCATTTGAGGCATTGCGCTACATTGACGAAACGACAACCTGCTCGCTCTAGGGTAGCGAGCACGAAGGGAGATCTCGATGGCAGACCTGACTCAGGTCACCGACGCTAACTTCGAAGCGACAGTGGCGAGTAGCTCCAAGCCGTTCGTGCTCGACTTCTGGGCGCCGTGGTGTGGACCGTGCCGCGCGATGGAGCCGGTGCTCAAGGAGCTCGCGGAAGAGTACGACGCCGTCACCGTCGGCAAGCTCAACGTGGACGAGAACCCTGCCATCGCGCAGCGTTTCGACATCCTTTCGATCCCGACTCTGCTCGTCTTCAAAGACGGGCAGATGGCCAAGAAGCTCGTGGGTGCCATGCCCAAGAAGCGCCTCATCGACGAGCTCGCCCCGTTCATCGGCTAGAGCCGAGCAGCGAGGCCGCTCGAACGCACGAAAGGACACAGTCATGTGTGAGCAGGGAGTCAACGTAGGTCAGCTCAAGCTGGCCATCGGGCAGTCGGACGACTCACTCGCGATGGTGCAGCAGTGGCTCGAGCAGTTGCATCACCTCGCCGATCACGGCAAGCGACCCGAGGTCAGCAAGGCACTCGCCCAGGCGAGCGTTCTGCTCGGCGAGTCGCGCGCGAAGCTCGATGATGCCATCGCCGAACTCGAGGGCACCCCTCGCGACGGCGGCACGACGGTCGAGCTGGTCTAGGAAGCAATCGCATCTCGAACGCACGAAAGGCCCTCCCACCCGGGAGGGCCTTTCTCATGTCCGCCTCAAGGTGCTAGCGCTCTCCGGGCGAGGCGCTCTTGCGCCTGCGCTTGGTCAGAGCGACGCCGATCAGAGCCGCGACGCCGAGCGTGATCACAGCGCCCACGATTCCGGCGGTACTCGTCCCCGCATCAACCGTGGGAGCGCCTGCCGCCGCAGGAAGTTCAGCCGGAGCGTCGGCGCCAGAGGTCTTGAATCCGTAGTCGGGCAGGAAGGCTGTCCGCTGCTGAATGGCCGCCGACACCTGCTTCGCGGCGGTTGATGCGTCGCCGGCGAACTCCTCGCTGCCGGTCACCTTGGCGATCGACCATTCAAGACCATCAGGGTTCGACGATGCGAAGGTGGCGAAGACGGCGCCCGACACGACTGTGGCCAGGGCCAAGCAGATGAGCACCACTCGAACGTTGAGGCCCGCCAGCGGTGCACTCACCGCGGTTCGGGTGAGCATCTCCGGCTGCGCCTGCCTCACGAACAGCACGACTGCGGAGGTGACGAGCCCCTCGACGAGCCCTATCGCTGCGTGGATCGGCAGCATGATCAGCAGAAACGTGGTGAACGGCAGCGAGCTGACGCCGGACAGCGCGGTCTGAAGCACCACACCGGAGGCGCCGAGCAGCAGACCGATCTCGGCAGCCACGATGCTGGCGAACACGATCCGGCCCGTGGTCCAGGTGTCGCGCACGATCATCTTGAAGACGGGGTACGCGACGAATGCAGGGAACACCCCGAGGTTGAAGACGTTGCAGCCCAAGGCGAGCAGCCCGCCGTCGGCGAAGAAGAGCGCCTGGACGGTGAGCACCGATGCAATGGTCAGAAACGCCGCCTCCGGCCCCAACAGGATCGCGAGAATCAGACCACCCCCGAGATGACCGCTCGAACCGGTCCCGGGAATCGTGAAGTTGAGCATCTGGGCGGCGAAGATGAATGCGCCCAGCACGCCCATCAACGGAATCTTGGCCGGGTCCGCTTCCTCCCGAACCTTCTTGGCGCAGTAGACCGCCGTCGCCGCGGTCGCAGCCCACATCGTGCCGCCCACGGCAGGAGATATGAGCGCGTCGGCCATGTGCATTCGTGTGACTCCTTCCGAAGACGAGCGTTGTGCGTAACATGATTCTCGAATGCGTGCTACGATTCCTCAACAGCATGGTACTGCGGTGGCGCACGAAACGTACCGTTCAATTCGTGCGAATTCGGTGCCCATCGAGTAACACGCACGACGAAGCCCACATTCAGGGAGTTGGTTCACGTGTCCGATGTCGTCCGGTTCGGCATCTCGATCGACGAGCGCTTGCTCAACCGCTTCGACGCCCTCTCCTCCGAGAAGGGCTACGTCAACCGCTCGGAGGCGATCCGCGACCTGATTCGCAACGCGCTCGTCGAAGACCAATGGAGCGTGGGCGAAGCCGAAGCGGTCGGCACCGTGACGCTCGTCTACGACCACCACTTCAGCGATCTCGGCGATAAGCTCACCGAGCACCAGCACTCGCATCACGAGGCGATCGTCTCAACCCTCCACATCCACCTCGACGCGCACAACTGCCTCGAGGTCGTCGTGTTGCGTGGCAAGGCGAGCGAGATCCAGAGGCTCGCGGACGGCCTGATCGGCACGAAGGGCGTCAAGCACGGCAAGTTCGTGGCCACCACGACCGGCGACGACCTGGTATAGCAGGCCGTCGTGTCCCGCATCGAATCAGGCATCTACCAGCTGGGTCAGATCGACCACTTCGCCTCCCGCGACACGGCAGTCCACCGGGTGGATCCGCGCGCAAAGGTGCTCGCTACGCTGGTGTTCCTGGTGTGCGTCGTCTCATTCGGCAAGTACGAGGTGCTGTCGCTGCTCCCCTTCGCCGTCTTCCCGATCGCGCTCGCGAGCGAGGGTGAGGTTCCGCTGCGCTACGTCGGCTCGCGGCTGCTCATCGCTGCGCCGTTCGCGGTGTTCGTAGGCCTGTTCAACCCCCTGCTCGACCGGGCCGTCATCGGGCAGATCGCCGGCATCGACATCGTCGCCGGCTGGGTGTCCTACGCGTCCATCATCGTCCGGTTCATGCTCACGACCGCCGCGGCCCTCGTGCTCATCTGCGTCACAGGCATGAATCGCGTGTGCATGGCCATCGAGCGACTGGGCGCACCTGACATCTTCGCCACGCAACTTCTCTTCCTCTACCGCTACATCTTCGTGCTCGCAGAGGAGGTGCTCACGATGTCGCGGGCGCGCTCACTGCGCTCGTTCGCGGGTCGCGGGATGGGGCTTGCGGTCTACGGCCAGATTCTGGGCCAACTGCTGCTTCGCACGTACGCCCGCGCGCAGCGGATCTACAACGCGATGCTATGCCGCGGCTTCGATGGTCACGTTCGCACCGTGCATCCACTGGCCTTCGCGGCACGTGACTGGGCGTTTCTTCTCGGCTGGTCGGCGGTGTTCATCGTGTTTCGCCTGTACAACGTCCCGCTACTCGTGGGACAGGTCGTGACGGGAATCCTCTCATGAGCCACCACAGCATCAGCGTCAGCGAACTCGGATTCGTGTATCCCGACGGCACCACAGCGCTCGAAAGCGTCAGCTTCGAGATTGGGCATGGCGAATCGGTGGCTATCGTGGGCGCGAACGGCGCGGGCAAGTCGACGCTGCTCATGCACCTCAACGGCGTTCTCTCGCCCACGCGCGGCACCGTGCGGATCGGCGACGTCCCGGTCAACAAGGAGACCTTGTCCGACGTACGCAAGTCCGTCGGCTTCGTCTTCCAGAACCCCGACGACCAGCTGTTCATGCCTACGGTCATGGAGGACGTCTCGTTCGGCCCGATGAATCTGGGACTGCCCGCCGCTGACGTGTCGGCGCGTGCGCTCGACGCGCTTGAGCGCGTGGGCGCCACCAAGCTCGCAGACCGTCCGCCGTATCGCCTGTCGGGAGGAGAGAAACGCTCGGTGGCGATCGCGACGGTGCTGGCGATGTGCCCCAACGCACTCGTGCTCGACGAGCCGTCGTCGAACCTCGACCCGCGCGCGCGGAGGCGCCTCATCGAGCTGCTCGCCACATTCGAGCACACCAAAATCATCGCGACTCACGACCTCGACCTCGCCCTCGATCTGTGCGAGCGCACTATCGTCATCAGCCGAGGAACCGTGGCCGCCGACGGCCCGACTCGCGAGATCTTCGAAGATGCCACGCTGCTCGACGCCTGCCATCTCGAGCGCCCGCTCGCACTCCAGGGCTGCCCCGTGTGCGGCACCGGGGCGTAGCGCGGGGTCCGGCGCTGCTACAATCGGCCAATGACCTCGGCTAAACCACAGGGTCAGGGCCACGTCCACAGCGACGAGCCTCCCCACTTCATCGAGTGCCCGGAGTGCGGCTACATCTCAGCGGATGCCGCGTTCACCGAGGGCGTGCGTCGCTGCCCCCAGTGTGGCGCGTCTGCCGGAGGACGACGTGTGTTCCCCTCGGACCGCATCCGCCGGGTCGATGCCCGCATCCGCCGCTATCACACCGAGGGCGAGCACGAGATCGTGGTCATCCTCGTCGCCACCTTCCTCGAGACGCTGCTGGAGGATATGCTCGCGAGGATCATGGCCGCCGAGGGTGCGAGCGTGAAGCTGCGGGCTGGCGTTCTCGACACCCAGCGATCGGTCGGCCAGCGCCTCGGTCGCCTCTTCCCCACCCTCGTGGGAGAGCAGTTCGAGGTCGCCGCGGCCAAAGCCGGTGCGCCTGACTTCCCGAAGCACTGGCGCACCCTTCGCGCCGAGCGCAACGCCTTCATCCACGACGCGGCGTTTGACGGGCAGAAAGAGTCGCTGTCGCACGCGACCGCCGAGGATGCGCTTCGGCTGCTGGACCAGGCCTACGCGCTGTTCGTCCACATCAACAACCGCTTCGTCGCTGGCGAGAAGCACCGCCGGCAGGCCGACGCGAAGCGCCCGTGAAGGCGCTCACTCTCCACATCACCGGCATCGTCCAAGGTGTCGGGTTCCGACCCTTCGTCTACAACCTCGCCCTCGAGCGCGGCCTTCTCGGCTGGGTGCTCAACGCGAGCGACGGCGTCTACTGCATGATCGAGGGCGATGCCTTTACAGTCGACGGCTTCCCCCAGGCGATCCGCGACCTCGCCCCGAAGATGGCGGTCATCGAAGCCATCGTGGCCGAGGAAGTCGAGGCGGAGGGGTTCGCAGACTTCACCATCCGGGCCTCCCGCGTCGAAGACGGCGCGATGACGCTCGTCTCACCCGACATCGCGACCTGCCCCGAATGCACCGCAGAGCTCTTCAACCCGGCCGACCGACGCTACCGCTACCCGTTCATCAACTGCACCAACTGCGGGCCACGCTTCACCATCATCGACGACGTGCCCTACGACCGGCCGATGACCTCGATGCGCGACTTCCCCATGTGCCCCCAGTGCGCCGATGAGTACGGCGACCCTCGCGACCGCCGCTTCCACGCACAGCCAGACGCGTGCTTCATCTGCGGTCCGAGGCTGTATCTCAACGACCCCAGCGCGCCGTTCGACTGGTGCTGGACGCCCGAGCGCGAGACGAGCCCCCGACCGCACCGCAACCGCGACGTCGAGGCCGCACGCAGCGACGAGATCATCGCGCGCGCCGCATCGCTGCTACTCGATGGCCGCGTGCTCGCCATCAAGGGGCTCGGCGGCTTCCATCTGGCGTGCGACGCCACCAACCCTGCCGCCGTCGCTCGCCTGCGCGAACGCAAGCGGCGCTGGGGTAAGCCGCTTGCGATCATGGTGCCCAGCGTTCAAGCCGCGCGAGCGCACTGCGAGGTCGACGCCACTGAAGCCGACCTGCTCGCCGGCGTCGTGCGCCCGATCGTGCTCTTGAGGCGGCAGGCGGCCTTGGCTTCGGCCGGCGGCAGCGGCGTCGCGGGGGTGGCCGGCGCAGTTCCGCAGGAGGGGAAGGTGCTCGAGTACGCCGAGGGCGTTTCGAGCGCCGAGGGCCCCCTCCGAGGACTGTCTGAGCACGGCACCTCTGCGGCGCCGCTGCCGCAGGCCGAAGGCGTCACCGCGGGGGTGGCCGAAGGCGTCGCCGCAAGGCTGGCCGAAGGCGTCGCTGACGGGCTGGTCGAGGTCGGCGTCATGCTCCCGTACACGCCGCTGCACCACCTGCTGCTCAACGCGGTCGGCGGCCGACCCCTCGTGATGACGAGCGGCAACCTCTCCGACGAACCCATCGCCACCGACAACGCTGAAGCGCTGGAGCGTCTCGGCAGCATCGCGGACGCGTTCCTGCTCCACGACCGAGCGATACTGTCGCGCTACGACGACTCGGTGGTCCGGGTGGTCAACGGACTCGTCGAGCCGGTTCGCCGGAGTCGCGGCTACGCACCGTTCCCGCTGCCACTGCCGTTCACATCCGATACCGACATCCTCGCTGCCGGCCCCGAGCAGAAGAGCACCTTCACGCTCATCAAGGGTGGCTACGCGTTCGTGAGTCAACACGTCGGCGACCTCGAGAACGCCGAGACCCTCGCGTCGTTCGAGGCGACCGAGCGTCTCTACGAGCGCCTCTTCCGCATCACTCCCGACGTCGTCGCTCACGACCTGCACCCGGAGTACCTTTCGACCAAGTGGGCGCTCGATCTCGACCTGCCAAAGGTCGGCGTTCAGCACCACCACGCGCACATCGTCTCGGTCACCGCCGAGAACGCCGTCTCCGAGAGGGTCGTCGGAATCGCCTTCGACGGCACCGGCTACGGCGAAGACGGCCGGATCTGGGGCGGCGAGGTGCTCCTGGCGGACTGGGCGGACTACGAGCGGTTCGCGCACCTCGCCTACGTGCCGATGCCCGGCGGCTCAGGCGCCATCAAGCGTCCGGCGCGCATGGCGATCGGGACGCTGACGGCGCTTGGGCTACTCGATCACCCTGGAGCGGCTCCGCTCAAGGCCAGGCTGGCGGAGGGTGAGGAGCGGCTGCTCTCCCAGATGATCGAGCGACGTGTGAACTGCCCATTGACGAGCTCGATGGGGCGGCTCTTCGACACGGTGGCGGCACTCATCGGCGTGGCCGATGACGCGCGCTACGAAGGCGAGGCTGCGATTCTCCTCGAAGCAGCTGCGGACCCGTCCGCGGAGGGGTCCTATGAGTTCGGCTTTGTAACATCTGATACATCGCCGCTTGCCGATTCGCGCGCACCGCTCACCCTCGATCCGACCCCCGTTGTCGAGGCCCTGCTGGATGACATCGCAGGTGGAATACCGGTCGGGGTACTCTCCATGCGGTTCCATCGCGCAGTTGTGGCGTGTATAGTCCGCGTGGGACAAGCGGCAGCTGAGAGCGCTGGTACAAAGCACGTGGCGCTCGCCGGCGGAGTCTTCATGAACCGCATTGTTCTTGGAGGAGCGGTACGCGAACTGCGCGCAGCCGGGTTAGTGCCGCTCAATCACGTACGACTGCCTGTGAACGATGGGGCGGTCTCGTTTGGCCAGGCGGTCATCGCCTGGGCCAGACGGCACGGGATTTGATGTCGTAGGCTCTGCCTACACGTTCGGCAACAGGAGGGTCAAGGCATATGTGTCTCGCCATCCCCGCACGTATCACCGCAATCGATGAGTACCGGATGTCGACCGTCGACATCATGGGAGTGACCCGCAAGGTCTCTCTCGATCTTGTGCCCGAGGCCGTCGTGGGTGACTTCATCCTCGTCCACGCTGGGTTCGCACTTCAGGTCATCGACGAGGAAGTCGCCAACGACACCCTCGAGCTGCTCAAGCAGATCCCGTTCTTCCAGGACGAGGAAGCCATGTACCTCGCTGGCGAGGGCTAGGCGCTCGTGGACCTCTCCTCCTTCCGAGACCCCGAGATCGCGCGGGGCCTCATTGAGGCCATAGCCGCAAACGCTGCCGAGATCGGCCGCGAGGTCAAGATCATGGAGGTGTGCGGCACGCACACCGTGGCGATCGCCAAGAACGGCCTCAGGGCGGTCATGCCCGACAACGTCACGTTGCTCTCGGGACCTGGCTGCCCGGTCTGTGTCACCGCCAACGAGGACATCGACATCGCGATTGAACTCGCCAAGCGCCCCGACACGATCGTCACCACCTTCGGCGACATGATGAAGGTCCCGGGCAGCTACTCGTCGCTTGCTCGCGAGAAGGCCGACGGGCACGACGTTCGCATCGTCTACTCCCCCCTTGACGCGCTTGCGCTTGCCGCCAAGGAGCCGGATAAGCAGGTCGTCTTCGTCGCCGTGGGCTTCGAAACGACGATCCCACTCATCGCTGCGTCGATCCTCCGCGCCGAGGAACAGGGCCTGACCAACTTCAGCGTCTTCTCGGCGCACAAGACGGTCCCGCTCGCGCTGGCCGCACTCGCAAACGACCCCGAGGTCAAGATCGACGCGTTCATCCTTCCGGGTCACGTCTCGACGATCATTGGGTCCAAGCCCTACGAGTTCATCGCCGAGGAGTTCCACATCCCCGGCGTCATCACAGGCTTCGAGCCCGTCGACGTGCTCCAAGGCGTCTACATGCTCCTCAAGCAGCTCGAGGAGGGCCGCGCGGAAGTCGAGATCGGCTACCACCGCGGTGTCGCGGCGCAGGGCAACCCCACCGCGTGGGCGCTCGTCGAGAAGTACTTCGAGCCCATCGACGCCGACTGGCGCGGCATTGGCGTCATTCCGGGTACCGGCTTGGGCCTGCGCGCCGAGTACGACACGTACAACGCAGTGGTCAAGCTTCCCGTCACCCCGCCCGAGCCCAAGGCCATCAAGGGCTGTCAGTGCGGCGAGGTGCTGCGTGGCATCATCGTGCCCTACGAGTGCAAGCTCTTCGCGAAGGGCTGCACGCCCGAGCATCCCATCGGTCCGTGCATGGTCTCCTCCGAGGGGAGCTGCGCGGCCTACTACCGCTTCACCGACTACGGGAAGGCGTAAGGCCCATGCGTTCAGACCGGATTCTCCTCGCCCACGGTTCGGGCGGAACGATGATGCGCGAACTGATCGAGGAGTGCATCGTCCCCGACTTCGACGACGACGCCCTCAAGCGACTCGACGACGCCGCATCGCTCGACTTCCCTGCCGGCCGGCTCGCGTTCTCGACCGACACCTACGTCGTGCACCCGATCTTCTTCCCGGGCGGAGACATCGGACGCCTCGCGATCTGCGGGACCGTCAACGACGTCGCCACCTCGGGCGCCACGCCGCTCTACATCAGCGTCGGCTTCGTGCTCGAAGAGGGCTTCCTCGTCGAGGACCTTCGCCGCGTGCTACTCTCGATGCGCGACGCCGCCCGCGAAGCCGGCGTGCATATCGTCACGGGCGACACCAAAGTCGTCGAGAAGGGCCACGGCGACGGTATCTTCATCAACACCGCCGGTGTGGGCTCACTACCGGAAGGCCTCGACCTCTCGGGTAGCTACTGCAAGCCCGGCGACAAGGTGCTCGTCTCGGGCACCCTGGGCGACCACGGTATCGCGATCATCTCGACGCGCGAGGGCCTGTCGTTCGAGACCTCCATCGAGACCGACGCAGCCCCGCTCAACGCGCTCATCGGCAACGTGCTTGCTGCCGCACCGGATACACGCTGCTTCCGCGATCCGACGCGTGGCGGCCTCTCGTCGACCCTGAACGAAATGGCGACCGCCTCGGGTGTGCAGATCACCGTTGTCGAGGACGCCGTGCCGGTCAAGCCGCAGGTGCGTGGCGCCTCCGAGATGCTTGGCTACGACGTCTTCCAGGTCGCCAACGAGGGCAAGATGGTCGCGATCGTTCCCGCCGAGCAGGCCGAAGCCGCGCTTGCCGCGATGAAGGCGTCGCCGTACGGCGAGGATGCCGCGATCATCGGCGACATCGAAGAGGGCGCGGGCAAGGTGTACGTGAAGACGAGCTTCGGCTCGACGCGCATCATGGACATGCTCGTGGGCGAGCAACTGCCGCGCATCTGCTAGCAACCGCCCATGGCTCCAATCTGACGTACGCGAGCCGCCCGCTGGGCGGCTCGTTGCGCATCCCAAGACTCGGGTAGATTCACCAGTGGACCCCACAACGAAACGAGCGTTCGTGACTGATGCACCGACAACGCCTGCGGCCGAAGTACTCGTCACGGCCGCGGCCGGCTACATAGGGCGCAGTATCGTCGCACCGCTTGAGGCCGCGGGCTATCGAGTGCGTGCCTCGGCGCGATCAACGGTCAAGCTGCGGCGAATCGTGTCGGCGAACACGGATGCCGTGGCCGCCGATGCCTTCGACCCGGCAGCGGTTCGCTCCTCACTCGAGGGGATCCGCACAGCCTTCTACCTGGTGCACACACTCGGGGGTGGGAACGACTACGCACAACGGGACCGTGACGCTGCAGCGATCTTCGCCGGGGCTGCACGCGACGCTGGTGTGCGGCGAATCGTGTTCTTCGGCGGGCTGGGCGGCGAGGCGGGCGACCTCTCCGAGCACCTTTCGAGCCGACACGAAGTCGGGCGCGTCCTGGCCTCGACGGGGATACCTGTGGTCGAGTTCCGGGCATCGATCGTCATCGGGCATGGGTCGACATCGTTTGAGATGATCCGCAACCTCGTCGAGAAGCTGCCGGCGATGACGACCCCGCGCTGGGTGCGGATGCCCTGCCAGCCGATTGCGATAGATGACGTCGTCCGCTACCTCGTGGCGGCGGTTGCACTGCCCGACGATGCCAGCACACCCCACCGCATCTACGAGGTGGGCGGCTCCGATATCGTGACCTACTCCGACCTGCTGAAGATGTTCGGCGCGCATCGCGGGTTGAAGCGCTTGATCATCCCGGTGCCGGTACTGTCTCCCGGGCTGTCCGGATGGTGGCTGTACCTGTTCACTCCCAAGCAAGCGACGGTCGGCCGACAGCTCGCCGAGTCGCTACGGCACCCAACCGTCGTCACGAACGATGCGGCTCGGCGCGACTTCCCCGACATCCTGCCCATCGGAGTCGCCGAGGCCTACGACCGGGCGTTCACCGCCGAGGAGACCGCCTTCGCGGCGATCCGGTGGAACGAAGAGCTGCCCGTGTTGCCGCCGGGCTCGGCCGCCAACTTCGAGTGCGAGGGGCGCTACGTCGACTCCCGAACCCTGCTTGTCGCATGCCCCCCGGAGGCAGCGTTCGACCCGATCGCATGCATCGGTGGCGAGAACGGCTGGTACGCCTTCGACACGCTGTGGGACATCCGCGGCTGGTTCGACATCCTGCTCGGCGGGCCCGGGCACAGGCGAGGCCGACGTGATCAGTACGCGCTGATCGAAGGCGACGTGCTCGAGTGGTGGCGCGTGGAGAAGGTCGATTCGCCCACACTGCTGAGGCTGCACGCCGAGATGGTCATGCCAGGCGACGGCTGGCTGCAGTACGAGCTCGTGGGCGGCGAGGATGGCACGCTCGTGCGACAGACCGCGACATTTCACGCGAAGGGACTGCTCGGCCGGTTGTACTGGTACGCGGTGCTGCCCTTCCACCACTTCGTCTTCAACGGAACTCTCACCGGGATCGAGCGCGAGTGCACGGAGCTGGTAAACGGCCCCAACACCTGCCCGTTGCCCGGAGCGCACGATCGCGGCGTCGCGGAGCGGTCGAAACAGCGCCGATGAGTGAGGCGGGCGCTCGGAGCTTCCGCTAGACTCCTCGCATGCCTGCACCCACCGACACCTCACGAAGAGCCAACCGGATCGGCCTGGCTCGCGTCGCGATCGCCGGCGTCATCTGGGGCACGATCCCGCTGGTCTTGCGCGCCGCCGACGGCGCAAGCGTCATCAAGGTGTTCTACCGGGTCGCATTCGCGGCCGTCGCGCTCGCCATCTGGATGCTGTCGACGGGTCGCTTCTCCGAGATCACGAGCCTGCCGCGGCGCAAGCTGCTGCAGGTCGCGGGGCAAGGTGTCGTGCTGTGCGTGAACTGGGTGCTGTTTCTCTCGGCACTCGACATGACCAATGTCGCCACCGCCGAACTGCTCGGCTACACCGGTCCTGTGTTCGTCGCTGCGCTCGCACCCTTCGTGACCAAGGAGCGCTTCGACGTGCGCATCCTTCTGCCGCTCGGATTCTCACTCGGGGGCATCCTCGTCATTCTGGCGCCGCAGGGCATCGGCGTCTCCGGCGGTCGCGAACTGCTTGGAGCCGGGCTCGCGTTCTGCTCGGCGCTCACGTATGCGACCCTGCTGCTGCGCAGCAAGAAGATCCTGCGCGGCATCTCCGGCGGGGCGCTCATGGTCGTCGAGTACACGGTCGCCAGTGTCATCCTGCTTCCGTTCGTGGTCGCGCTGTACCTTCGCGGCCAAGGCCCCACCGGCGTGGGCTCGTACATGGCGCTTGCTACGCTCGGGCTGGTGCAGACGGCGTTCGCGGGCATCATCTTCCTCGGAGGACTACGCGCAACCCGTACCGATCACGCTGCGATTCTCACCTACGCGGAGCCGGTGGCCGCCGTTCTGTTCGCGGCTGCATTCCTCGGCGAGGCGCTTACGGCGTGGACTGCGGTCGGTGGCGCGATGGTCGTCGCGGGAGGACTGCTGGTGGCGCGCTTGAGCCCAGCGAGCGAGCCCGCACCGCCGCTGGAGGCCGCGGGCTCGGAACCTGAGCCGCTGGAGGCGAAGTCGGCCTAGCAGCTATCTGGGCTTGGAGCGACAGCACGGCGGCCGAGTCGGGCACAATGACATCGGGATCAGAAACCCACAGGCGGGCGATTCGAAGGGGATTTCCATGGACGCACTCTCGAGACTCACGGCAGCGGATGCCGTCGCCCGCCTCCATCGCGCAGACGCGACGCTGTTCGCCGGCACTGAAGCCGACGTCGAGCTCGCAGCGGGGAGCATGGGCTGGACACGAATCGGCTCGTGCTGCACCCCTCTGCCCGAGTACCATCAGCGCACGCTCGCCGAACTCGATGGTCCGCTGACCGACGTCGTCGTGCTGGGGATGGGTGGCAGCTCGCTGGCGACGCTCGTCTTGGGCGACACACTCGCGGAGCACTCCACGCGTCACCTGCACGTACTCGACACCACCGCGCCCCGGACCGTCGCAGCGGCGCTCGACAAGCTCGATCCGGCGACGACCCTGTTCCTCGTGTCCAGCAAGTCCGGCGGCACCGTCGAGCCGATGTCGCTCTACTCGATCTTCCGCGCCGATGCGGATGCGGAGTTGGGCGAGGCCGATGCAGGCGAGCGCTTCATCGCCATCACCGACCCAGGCACCTCGCTTGAGACGCTCGCGATCGCTGAAGGCTTTCACGTCGTGTTTCACGGTGACCCGACCATCGGCGGACGGTTCTCCGCACTCTCGGCGTTCGGGCTCGTTCCGGCTACGCTGCTCGGCCTCGACACCGCCGAGCTCACCGCGCGCGCCAAGGCGATGGAGGCTGAGTGCGGACTCCCGGTCGCGTTCAACCCAGGCGCACAGCTTGCGGCCTTCATTGCCGACAACCACGATGCCGGCCGAGACAAGTTGACCGTGATCTCGTCACCGGGGCTATCGAGTTTCGGGCTGTGGGTCGAGCAGCTCGTAGCCGAGTCTCTCGGCAAGGAAGGCGTGGGTGTGGTGCCGATCGTGGAGCTGGCGCCCGACAATGCGGCCGGATATGGACCGGACCGCGCGGTCGCCGTTGTGCGGTTCGCCTCCGATGAGACCCTCGCGCGCGAGGCCTCGGTGCTGGGCGAGAGCGTCCCCGTTATCGAGCTGGTACTCGATGATCCCTACGACGTGGGCGGGGAGTTCGTGCGCTGGGAGTACGCCGTCGCCTTGGTGGGCTTCCTGCTCGGGGTCAATCCGTTCGGGCAGCCCAACGTCGCCGCGGCGAAGGCCGCCACGAACGCCGTGCTCGCGGGCGAGCTGGATGTCCCGAAACCGACCACGGTCACCGCTGACGGTATCGCGATCACGTACGCCGGGGGGCTCGTGCCCGCCGAGAACACCGAGGTGACCGTCGCCGGCGCGCTCGGCGATGCGTTCGCGCAGCTGCGCGGTGGCGACTACCTGTGCCTCCTCGCGTACCTTCCCGAGGATGAGGGTCAGCCCGATCTGCTGGCGCGAGCCGTACCAGGCATGACCTCGGACCTGGGAGTTCCTGTGGCCTTGGAACTCGGGCCGCGCTACCTGCATTCCACCGGGCAGCTGCACAAGGGTGGGCCCGACAACACCGTGTTCGTTCTCGTGACCACGCGCGACCCCGCCAACCTGCGCGTCCCGGGCCGCGAGTGGTCGCTGCGCGACCTGCACGCCGCGCAAGCCGCCGGCGACCTGGCGATCCTCGCGGGCGCTGGTCGCCGCATACTCCGTATCGACCTGCCAGACG
The DNA here is from genome assembly GCA_013334745.1 of Coriobacteriia bacterium. Lineage (NCBI taxonomy): Bacteria > Bacillati > Actinomycetota > Coriobacteriia > Coriobacteriia bacterium. The sequence continues at coordinate 3,724 of JAAXWY010000029.1, read as the reverse complement.
CTGAACCGGCGACCATCGCCCGGCTCGAGCGCGCGCTGGCGGCGGCTGCGGACGCCGCCCGTCGCGCCTAGCGCGACGGCGCGACGTCGTCGAGCATCACGATGCGCGCGCTCGGGCGCTCGCCTTCGGCGAGCTCGAGGATCGCGACGCTGCGACTCGGCATCGAGCGGCGCTGCGAGGCCGAGCCCGGATTGACCACGAGCACGTCGCCGTGCTCGGCGACCGACGGCCTGTGGGTGTGACCGCGCACCACCACATCGACGTCATCAGGTATCGGGCCGAGGTCGGTGAAGTCGTGGATGGCGAGGACGCGAACGCCTGCGACGGTCACGCGGGCGACGCCGGCCAGCTCAAGGCCCGGCAGGTCCCAGTCGCAGTTGCCGAGCACCGCTGTCACCGGTGCGATCGCCTCAAGCTCCCAGTACAGATCCGGGTCGCTCCCGATGTCGCCCGCGTGCACGATCGCCGCAAGCGGACACTCCCGGGCGAAGACCGTGTTGACGCGTGGGTCGAGGACGCCGTGTGTATCGGAGACGAGACCGACGCGGACGACCCCGTCGGTGGAGCCGCCGGACGCCGCCATGCTAGAGCCCGAGCGCCTTCTTGAGCGCGGGCACGCGGCGTCGCGAGACCGGAATCTGGGTCGCAGCCTCATCGGTGAGCGTGAGCAGAAGCGTACCGCCGTACATGGGAACGACTTCTTTCACGCGTGCGAGGTTGACCAGATACCGACGGTGGATCCGGAAGAAGCCAGAGGTCTCCAGCTTGGCTTCGAGCTGCGCGAGCGAGATCGTCGACAGGTACCGGTCGGCGGCCGTGTAGAGATAGCTGTAGTCGTCTTTGGCCATAACGTAGAGGATGTCGTCCACGCTCACGAGCAGCTTCTTGCCGGCCTTCTCCACCGGGATGCGCTCGACGCGCGTGGGGGCGGCCTCTGCTGCGGGCGACAGGCGGGAGACCGCGCTCTTGAGGCGATCGAGCTCGACGGGCTTGACGAGGTAGTCGGTCGCGTTGACCTCGAACGCCTTGACCGCATGCTCGCTGTGCGCCGTGACGAAGATGATCGCAGGTGGACGCGCGAGTCCGGCGAGGACCTCGGCGAGCTGCACGCCCGAGAGCCCCGGCATGTCGATGTCGAGGAAGATGACGTCGTAGGGAATGGCCTTGATGAGCTGCAACGCTTCTATGGTGTTGCTGGCCTCGCCGACGACCTCGACGCCGCCACCCTCGCCGAGCAGATACCGCAGCTCGGATCGGGCCGGTGCCTCATCGTCGACTACAAGTGCCTTGAGCATGCCCCGCTCCTCTGTCAGCCGTAGGCGGACACGCCGGCGAGTACGAGCGTGACCGTCGTCCCAACACCTTCGGTGCTCTCAACGGAGACACCGGAGCCGGGGCCGAAGTGCCCCTTCAGTCTATCGTCAACATTCTTCAGCGCAATGCCGAGTCCCGTGGTGGAGCCGGCCTCGAGCACGTGTGCCACCCGGCTTGCCGGTATGCCGACTCCATCATCGCGTACCGAGATGCACACCGAGCCGTCTGCGCAGGTAGACGAGGTCAAAGAGACGGTGAGCGGCGCGCTCGGCCGCATCCCGTGGGCGATCGCGTTCTCCACGAGCGGCTGCACGATGAACGCAGGCACGAGCGTGGTGCGGACCTCGGGGTCGATCCGCTCCTCCACCACGACACGATCGCCGAACCGGGCGATCTCGAAGGTGAGATACCGGTGCGTCTGCTCGAGCTCGAGCTCGAGCGGGATGAGGTCGTCGCCATGCTCAAGCGTGCGGCGGTAAAACGACGCGAACTCACGCAGCAGCTCACGCGCCCGCATCGGGTCCGTGCGAATGAGCGCGGCGATCGTGTTGATCGTGTTGAAGAGGAAGTGCGGATTGATCTGAGCCTGCAGCGCCTTGAGCTCCATACGGGTCGCAAGTTCGGTCTGATGCTCGAGCTCGGCGAGCTCGAGTTGCGTGGACAGCACCTGCGCGAGGCCCTCGGCCATCGCGATCTGAGTCTCGTTGAGCAGCCTCGGCGTCGTGTAGTAGAACTTCAGCGTGCCCACAGGGTGACCGCGCATCTCGAGCGGGACCACGATAGCGGCGTTGAGACGGCAGTCCTTGCGTGGACAGCCGATCTCCTCCTTCGTTGCCAGGATGCGCGGCTCGTTGTTCTCGATAGACTCGCGGGTCGCCCGCGTGATGATGGGCCCGCCGGCCTCATGGTGGTCCTCGCCCACACCCGCAAAGCCGAGAATGTCGTCGGCGTCGGTGATGGCGACTGCGGCCGCCTCGGTCTTCTCGAGCACGATGCGGCAGACCGCCTGAGCGCTTTCGGGGTTCAGACCTTCACGCAAGTACGAGATCGCCGAGTTGGCGACCTCGAGGATCATGTGTGACTGCAGTGCCCGGACGTGATCGGGGCGCGTCATGAAGCGGGCGACGACCAGCGAGAGTGCAACGGCGATGATGCCGCCCAGTCCCGCGATCTGCACCCAGCTCGAGACGTGGTCGGCCGCCAGGCTCGAGATCGTGATCACCGAGAGCATCGCCAGGGCGAAGATCAGCACGATGTCGAGGATGGTGACCCGGTTGTTCATCTGCCGTCCCTCCCGACGTCGCCGATTGCGAGCCCATACACGTCTCGTACTTCGCTCAGGCCCATCGCAGCGTAGAACGCTCTTGAGGCCGCGTTCTCCTCCTGCGTGCACAGCGTCAGGGTTTCAGCGCCCACGGCGTCTGCCCAGCATGCGACGTCGTTGACGAGTGCGCCTGCAACGCCGCGCCGACGGGCCTCGGGTGCCACGGCGAGCCTTCCCAGCGTGGCCGCCCCCCTGCTCGCGGTCGCCAAAGTATATCCGATGACGCCGACATTCCCCTGCTCCGCGACCACGAGCCGCTCGGTGGAGAGCAGCTCGTCGAGTTCGCGGTTCCCGTAGCGCCAGAAGTCGTCGAAGCACCTCGCGTCGAGTGCTTCGATTGCGGCCACGTCCCCGCTCACGCCCGCCCGCAGGACCACACCGGGCGGGCAGGGCACCTGCGCGATGGCTCCCAGACGGCCCTGAATGGCCGTGACACGCTGGCAGACCGTCATTCCCTCCCGGCGGTAGGGCCCGAGTAGGTCGACCGGCAGCAGCGGCGAGAGCACCCGCGCGAGGCCGAGCGTGCGCGCCACCTCGCGAGCGTCCGCCAGGAAGGCGGCGACGTGTGGCGGCGAGCACCACAAGCCGCGCAGCGCGAGAACGTCGAGGTGCTCGCGCCACACACCGAGCACGGCAGCCTCACCCCGACCGGCGACGCGCACGCGCCACGGGGCGGCGGTGCGATAGGCGGCGAAGTGCTCCGCGGACTCAAAGACTCGGTCCGCCCGCACCGCCGGCCAGAGCGCGGCCGCCTCGGCCGCGTCGGCCTGGCGCGGGTGCGACCTCACGAGGCGCCGGCCGTCAGAGTGCTGATCGCGAGCCACGCGCCGGTGGTGGAAACGGGTGAGATCTTCTCAGGGGGCCTCACCATCACGCCGAGGGACCCGTCGAAGCGCTCTCCCACCGACAGGGCGACCGCCTCGACGATCGCCTGCCAGTTGTAGGCCCGCACGGGGTCACCCCGGGCTGCCCGCGCCCGGAACTCGGCCCACGCGAGCTCGCGGATGCGGCGCTCCGCCTCATCGGGCGCAGCCCCCGTGCGCCGGGCCCATGCGCGGGCGAGCTCCTCGAGCACGGGAAAGAGCA
>JAAXWY010000028.1 GCA_013334745.1 Coriobacteriia bacterium | reverse complement strand
CATCCAGTGCGCCTGCCGAGCAGACCGGTCTGTCCAGGGCGCTTGCAACCGCGGTAGCGGTCGCGGGCAGTGAGGCCCGCGTCCTTCTTGTTGGCGATGTCGGCCTCGCGTCGTCGAGATGAGAGTCGGATAGGAGGCGGCGTGGCTAAGCGGCGTACGGCATCGCCAGAGAGCCGCCGATTCCACATCCTTCTTGCCTTCTTCGGCATAGCACTCTCGCTCATCGGCGTGCGGCTGGTGTGGCTGCATGTCGTCCGCTCCGCGGACTACACCGCCAGGGCGTCGAACCAGCGGCTGCGGGACATCGAGATTTCGCCTCGCCGCGGAACCATCTACGACCGCGAGGGCGAACCACTCGCCAAGAGCATCGCGGCATCGACGATCTTCGCATCTCCGAACACGATCGAGGACAAGGCAGGTGTCGCGGCTGCGCTCGCATCGGTACTCGGCGGAAAGCCGGCTGACTACGAGGAGAAGCTCTCTCGCGATTCCGGCTTCGTCTATATCGCGCGTCGGGTGGATGTCGACCAAGCAAAGCAACTCGAGGCACTCAAGCTCACGGGCATAGGCTTCCTCGATGATTCTCGGCGGATGTACCCGTCAGGCGAACTCGCATGCCAGGTGCTGGGTTTCGTCGGGATAGATGGCGAAGGCCTCGCGGGGATCGAGAAACGCTACGACGGCCTGCTGGCCGGTAAGGCCGGCGTTCTGCTTGCAGAGAGAGACCCGTACGGACGCCTCATTCCGGGTGGCGTCCAGAAGAGCGTCGATGCGGTCGATGGGCATGACATCGTGCTCACAATCGACAAGGACATTCAGTATCACGCGCAGATCGAGCTGGCCCGGGCGGTCAAGAAGTGGGCGGCCAAGAGCGGCGAGGTCATCGTCATGAACCCGAACACCGGCGAGATCTACGCGATGGCGTCAACTCCTGGGTTCAATCCGAACAACTACGGCGACGCCAAGCCGTCTGCCTACCGCAACGCTCCGGTGTCCAATGCCTATGAACCGGGATCGACCATCAAGGTTCTCACGGCGGCGGCGGTGATCGAGAAGGGGCTGATGAAGCCCTCATCGAAGATGGGCCTGCCCTCCGAGTTGCGCGTGGCCGGACGCACGATCCACGAGTCGCATGGTCGAGGAGCGGTTACCTGGTCGCTCGAGCAGATCCTGACGCACTCCTCGAACGTGGGAGCGGTCAAGGTCGGCATGAAGCTCGGTAAGCAGGGGCTCTACGACTCGTTCTCCAAGTTCGGGCTGACCGAGGCCACCGGTGTGGACTACCCGGGCGAGGCGCGCGGTTGGCTCCCGGTTCCGAGCCTGTGGTCTGACAGCTCGATCGCCAACATCCCGTTCGGCCAGGGGGTGTCGGCCACTCCGCTGCAGTTGTGCAGGGCCGTCTCGGCGATCGCCAACGGCGGTGAACTGGTCACACCGCACTTCCTCTTCGACGTGCCGCAGGATCCCAGCGCGAATCGCACGTGGCCCCGCAAGCGGGCCATCTCCGAGAAGACGGCGCTGTCGACGACAAAGATGATGCAGAAGGTCGTGACCGAGGGGACGGGTACGTTCGCGGCTGTTCCCGGCTATCTGGTCGCGGGAAAGACCGGTACCGCACAGGTAGCCCTCGGCAATGGCAGAGGCTACGCGAGCGGAACCTACATCGGATCGTTCATCGGGTATCTTCCGGCAGACGACCCTCAGGTGCTGATCTGCGTGAAGCTCGATCAGCCCCGCAACGCCATCTACGGTGGCACCATCGCCGCGCCGGTCTTTTCGAAGCTCGCGCAGTTCTCGGTGTCGCACCTCAAGATTCCGCCCACCACGCCGCAGCCGGCGAAGAAGGTCAAGAAGAAGGCCGCAGGTACTGCGGGCAGCAAGGATGTCACGGCAAGTGCCGGCGGCTCATCTGACGGCACGGGAACCCCCACCGGGGACCAGTGATATGCGTGCTAGAATCGCTGGTCGACAAGCATGGAGCGTGTGTGACTGAACGAACGATCATGAGTCTTCTTGAGGGCACCGGCGCCATCGCGCTCGGTGCTGCTGACGTTGCCGTTTCCGGTGTCGCATATCGCTCCGATCGAGTGTCTTCGGGCGACCTGTTCGTGTGCGTTCGCGGCTTCTCGCACGATGGCCACCACTTTGCGGCAGATGCCGTCTCCCGAGGCGCGGTCGCGCTGGTCGTCGAGCGTGAGCTCACGGGCATCGGTGTGCCGCAGTTCGTCGTCGTCGATTCCCGCGAGGCGCTTGCGAGGATCGCGGCCCGTTTCGAGGGCGACCCGAGCGCATCGATGGCGGTCATCGGAATCACGGGTACGAACGGCAAGACCACGACAACGTACTTGGTCGATGCGATCATGCGGGAGGCGGGGCACACGACGGGAGTCATCGGCACCGTCGAGACGCGCATCGGGGATCGCACACTCGATGCGAGCCACACCACGCCCGAATCCCGAGACCTGCAGCATCTGCTTGCCGAGATGCGCGATGAGGGCGTTTCTGCGGTCGCCATGGAGGTGTCGAGCCACGCGATCGACCTGCACCGCATCGACGCGGTGCGGTTCGCGGTGGCGGCCTTCACCAATCTGACTCAGGACCACCTCGACTATCACCAGACCATCGAGGCCTACGCGAGTGTGAAGCGTCGGCTGTTCACCGACTTTGAGGTCTGCACCGCAGTCATCAACATCGACGACGAGTACTGTCGTGGGCTTGCGGCGCAGCTGCCCGAGGCTGTTACGGTGGGTAGGGACTCCGCAGCGCTGGTGCGTGCCGAGGACGAGCGGCTGTTTGCCGGCGGGGCAGCGTTCGAATTGGTGACTCCGCACGGCCGAGCACACATCGAACTGCCGTTGGCCGGTGCATACAACGTCAGCAACGCACTTGTCGCCGCCGCGTGCGCACTTTCGGCCGGCGTCGACTTCCAGACCGTGGTCCGCGGGCTCGAGGCGGCACCCCAGGTTCCCGGAAGACTCGAGCGCGTGGACTGCGGCCAGCCGTTCTCTGTAGTTGTCGACTATGCCCACACACCCGATTCGCTCGAGAAGGCCCTCGCGGCTGTCCGTCAGGTGACCGAAGGTAAGGTCATCGCCGTGTTCGGTTGCGGCGGAGACCGCGACCCGGCAAAGCGACCGCTCATGGGCGCCGCCGTGGCCCGCGGTGCCGACACTGCGGTCGTCACAAGCGATAACCCACGCTCAGAGGACCCGGTGGGCATCATCCTTCAGGTCGAGGATGGTATGCGCGGCGGCGAGTTCGACTATGTGGTCGAGGTCGATCGCCGCAAGGCCATCCGTCGGGCCCTTGCGCTGGCGGGCCCCGGCGACGCCGTTCTGATCGCCGGCAAAGGGCATGAGGACTACCAGATATTCGCGGACCGGACCATCCACTTCGACGACCGAGAGGTCGCCCGAGAGGAGCTGGCCGCGAGATGATCAGATTCGCACAGTACCCCACCTACCAGGTGTTTCTTGCGGTCGTGACCTCAATGGTTGGTGCGGCCATCCTCTTCCCCCTGTGGATTCGTCTGCTCCGGGTGCGCAACATCGGGCAGCAGGTGCGCGCCGACGGCCCTCAGGGGCATCTGGTCAAGCAGGGCACGCCCACCATGGGTGGCGTACTCATCCTGCTTGTCGTCACGGCGACTTTCTTGCTCCTCGGCAATCCGACGAGGCTTTCGCTACTCGCGCTCCTTGCCATGCTCGCATGTGGGATTCTCGGCTTCGTGGATGACTGGTCCAAGGTCAGTCACGAGCGTTCCTTGGGCCTGAGGCCGCGCGCCAAGCTCTTCTGGCAGAGCACAGTAGCGGTTGGCTTCGGGCTGCTTGCCGTGAACTGGGCGCACCTCCCCACCTGGGTCAGCATCCCGGCGACGACGTACAAAGTGGACCTCGGGGGCCTTTCTTCGGCCTTCGCCATCGGCGGCTTCCTGATCACCATCCCGTGGCTGTACCTGGCACTAGTCGCGGTGATGATCGTCGCCATGAGCAACGCCGTGAACCTGACCGATGGCCTCGACGGGCTTGCTGCGGGCACGGTCGCCATCGTGACACTCGTGTTTGCGGCTATCGCGTTCAGGCAGAACACCTTGCAGAGCGCGCTCTTTGCGGCGTCGGTCGCCGGCGCCTGCGTGGGATTCCTCTGGTACAACAGCTACCCCGCCGACATCTTCATGGGTGACACGGGCTCGCTTGGTCTGGGTGCGGCGCTCGCCGCGCTTGCAGTGATCACCAAGACGGAACTCCTCCTGCTCATCATCGGTGGCATCTACGTCGCCGAGACGCTCTCGGTCGTGCTGCAGGTCGCGTCGTTCAAGCTGACGGGTAAGCGGATCTTCCGCATGGCACCGCTGCACCATCACTTTGAGATGAAGGGCTGGTCCGAGACAAAGGTCATGGTGCGCTTCTGGATCATCACCGGGATTCTTGCGGGCGCCGGCTTCGCGATGTACTTCATCGGGACTGTTGTGGCGAAGCACAAGTGATCACCGCCAACGACATCCTGGTGGTTGGTCTCGGGTCGTCGGGCATCGGGTCTGCACGCTACGCGGCCTCCATGGTCTCGACAGGCGAGGCGCACTCCGTGACAGCCGTGGACTCGAAGGACACCCCGGCACTGCACGCCATCGCAGATGAGTTGCGCGAACGCGGGGTCAGCGTCGTTCTGGGCACGGACATCATCGAAGGTCACTACGATCTGGCGATCGCCAGTCCCGGAATTCCCCCGCACGCGCCGATACTGAAGGCCGCTCGGGCAGCATCAGAAAGGCTCGTGTCCGAGATCGAATTTGCTTTCGGCCGTTCGTCGCAGTCGTGGGTCGCAATCACCGGCACGAACGGGAAGACCACGACCACTTCGCTGGTCGCCCATCTCCTCAAGTGCGCAGGGATTCCCGCTCGCACCGTGGGCAACATCGGCACGGTGGCTATCGAGGCCGTCGAGCAGGCGTGTGCCGATGAGGTGCTCGTCGCCGAGGTCTCGTCGTTCCAACTCTCCAACATCGCCGCATTCCGCCCGCGTGTTGCGGTTCTGCTCAACGTCACCCCGGACCATGTGGACTACCACGGGTCGCTGGAGGCGTACGCCGATGCGAAGGCTCGTGTGTTCGAGAACCTCAGTACGGGCGATATCGCGGTCATCGACGTCGATGATCCGGGTTCGGCGGGGTATGCCACTCTCGTCGAGGCGCGCGGCATCGACGTCGTTCGGGTGGGGCGATCCGTTACCGAGGCAGGGGGCGCGACCGTCACTGACCGGATGCTGCAACTCGACTCTCCTGCTGGGCCCATTCGCCTGGTGTTCGAAGACGAGCTACTGATCCACGGCGCGCATAACGTCGCAAATGCCCTGGCTGCAGCTGCAGCCGCGCACGCCGTCGGTGCCGGCATCGAGGGCATCCGAGAGGGGCTTCGGACCTTCGAGCCCATCGAGCATCGTCTCGAGCCCGTCGCCGAGATCGATGGCGTCGAGTGGTTCAACGACAGCAAGGCGACGAATCCCGATGCAGTGCTCAAGGCCCTCACCGCGTTCGGCGAGCGGCCGATAGTGCTTATGCTCGGCGGGCGCAACAAGGGCAGCGACATGCGCGGTCTCGCGCGGGCGTCCGATCAGCGTGCAAAGGCGGTTGTCGCCTTCGGAGAGGCGAGCGACGAGATCGCGCAGGCGTTCGAGGGGCTGACGGTTCGGTTCGTGTGCGCCGCGAATCTGGCCGATGCGGTTGAGAAGGCGGCAGCCCTAGCATCGTCGGGTGACGCCGTCGTGCTCTCGCCAGCGTGCGCATCCTTTGACGAGTTCAGGTCTTACGAGCACAGAGGCGACACGTTTAAGGTACTTGTGCGCGCGCGAGACGCCGGTGATGCACGATGAGCCGCACTGAGTATGCAGGGGGCCCGGTCCCGCGCTATCTACTGTTGGCGGCCGCCCTCTTTCTCACCGCATTCGGCCTGACGATGGTCTACTCTGCGTCCTCGATATCGGCGCTGGTGAAGGAAGGCTCGGCGACGCACTACTTCATCCGCCAAGTCGCTTTCGTTCTTGTGGGCATGGGGCTGGCCTACGTCGCGTCTCGTTATGATTACCGCCGCTTCCAAGGGGTGTTCGGAAAGCGGCTCTGGTACGGAGCGGTTGCGCTGTTGATCGTGACGTACGGCCTGGGAGTCGTTCGCGGTGGCGCGCGTCGCTGGATCCCGCTTGGCTTCGTGAACCTGCAGCCGTCCGAGTTCGCGAAGATCGCGTGCGTGCTTGTGGCGGCTGCACTCGCGATTGAGTGGCAGCGCGGTCGGCTTGAGACTCGCGACTACATGTTGCAGATCCTGATCTACGTGGGGATCCCCGCTGCGCTTATCGTCGGCCAGCCCGACCTCGGTACCGCGATACTGCTGGCGGTCGGCGTGGGGGTGGTGCTGTTCCTCAGTGGGATCCCGATGCGTTGGATCGCCGGCGCGGTGGCGGCGCTGGGCGCATTCGGTGTCGCGGCGATCATGCTTGAAAGCTACCGAATCCAACGTGTCCTGACGTCGCTGAACCCATGGCTCGATCCCTCCGACAAGGGCTACCAGACCATCCAGGCACTGCTTGCGTTCGGAACGGGTGGACTCAAGGGTGTTGGACTCGGCCTGTCTCGGCAGAAGTTCTTCTACCTGCCTGAGGCGCATACGGACTTCATCTTCGCGATCATCGGCGAGGAGGTCGGTCTGCTCGGTACGCTCCTGATCGTGACCGGGTTCATCATCTTGCTGTACGCCGGCATCCGCATTGCGATGGGCGCGCGCGATCCGTTCGGTCGGCTTGTCGCCGGTGCGCTGACGGGCATGCTCGCCTTCCAGGCGGTCTTGAACATGGCCGCGGTCACCGCGGTGTTCCCGGTTACCGGCAAGCCGTTGCCGTTCGTCAGCTACGGCGGATCGTCGATGTTTGTGACAATGCTCTCTGTGGGGCTGATTCTGTCAGTATCGAGATACGGAGCGCATGCACCCCGAGCGGTGCGCAGCGCGCCGAGACGCGAGGAGCGTGACCGTGCGAGTGTGGATGAGCGGCGGCGGAACAGCGGGGCACGTCTACCCCGCGCTCAGCGTGGCGGGCCGGCTCGCCGCCGAGCATGACGACGTCGTCTTCGTCGGCACACCCGGTGGGCTGGAGGCCCGTCTCGTCCCCGAGGCGGGCGTCGCATTCCGCGGGCTTGCGGCGAGCGGTTTCGACCGCGCGCGCCCGTGGACGCTTCTGACGTCGTCGGCCCGTATCGCTGCATCCACCGTCACGGCATGGCGCTGGATGGGCAGGCAGCGGCCTGACGTTGTGATCGGCTTCGGTGGCTACGTGTCGATACCCGTCGGCTTTGCCGCCGCGCTGCGCCGAGTTCCTATCGTGCTGCACGAACAGAACTCCGTCCCCGGGATGGCCAACAAGGCGATCTCTCGCTGGGCGCGCGGTGTTGCGGTCACGTACCAGGAGTCCGCCGCAGCCTTCGCCCATCCCCAGCGCGTCGTCCTGACGGGCAATCCCGTTCGCGACGAGGTCCTGACCGCAGAGCGGGCGCAGGGCAGGGCCGCGCACGGACTTCCTGCTGACGCGCTCGTACTGCTTGTGTTCGGCGGTAGCCGCGGTGCGCGTCATCTCAACAGCGAGCTCATTGGGCTTCGAGAGAAGCTGCTCGCTGTACCCGGGCTGCATGTCGTTCACGTGGCAGGGCGTCTCGAGGTCGATGACGTTCGTGCTGCACTCGCGGCTGCGGGCGGCGACGGTGCTGGGCGGTGGCAGGTGCTCGACTACGTTGACGACATGGGCTCGCTGCTGGCGGCGAGCGATCTGGTCGTCGCGCGGGCCGGCGCAACGTCCATCGCCGAGATCACGGCGCTCGGGCTGCCCGCTGTTCTCGTACCGTACCCGCACGCCACCGACGACCACCAGACCAAGAACGCTGCGGCCATGGTCGCGAACGGCGCCGCCGAGATCGTATCGGATGCGCAGTTGGGCGAGGAACGCTTCGGTGACGTCGTGCTCGGGCTGCTTTCCGACGCGGATCGGCGTGCTACCATGTCCGACGCGTCGCGGGCGCTCGGCAGGCCTGACGCAGCAGCTCGCGTCGTTGCACTGGCACGAGAGGTCGCTGCGGGTGGCGCACACCCGATCACCGATCGATCCACGGAGGATTCCGTTGTCTGAGCAGGTCTATGCGCACTTCATAGGTGCCGGCGGTGCCGGCATGAGCGGCATCGCCCTGGTCCTTGCCGAGCGCGGTATCCGCGTTACGGGAAGCGACCTCAAGCGGTCTCGCTACTCGCGCGCGCTTGAGGAAGCGGGGGTGCCCATCGCCATCGGGCATGCAGCCGAGAACCTCGGTGACCCGCAGGTGGTCGTGGTGTCCTCCGCGATCCCGGAGTCCAATCCGGAGCTTGCAGAGGCACGCCGACGCGGTACCGAGGTCTGGCCACGCGCCAAGATGCTCGCACACCTGGCGGGGGAGCGAGACACCATCGCCGTGGCAGGGACGCACGGCAAGACCTCCACCAGCTCCATGGTCGCCACGATGCTGTCCCGTATGGGGCTGGCGCCGACGTTTCTCATCGGTGGAGAGGTCGATGGCTTCGACACCAACGCCGTCAACGGCTCGGGTGCGCACTACGTCGTCGAGGCCGATGAGAGCGACGGGTCGTTTGTGCACCTCGATCCGAAGATCGCGATCATCACCAACGTCGAGGCCGACCACCTCGACCACTACGGCACGCTGGAAGCCATCGAGGACGTGTTCTGCGAGTTCATGGCCCGAGTCGCCGAGGACGGGGTTCTCGTCATCTGTGGGGACGACGCTCGCCTGGTCGAGCTCGCGAGTTCCTCGGATCGCCGCGTCGTCACCTACGGGTTCGGGGACCACTGCGACGTTCGGTGCGCATCCCTCGCTCGAGACGGAGTCGGTACCCGCTTCTCCGTCGAGGTACCGGGCGGAATGAAGGTGGAGTCGCTGACTCGAGTTCCCGGCGAGCACATGGTCGCCAATGCGGCCGCATCGCTTGCGACAGCTTGGGTTCTCGGCCTCGATCTCGCGCAGGCCGGCGCTGCCCTCGCCGAGTTCACGGGGGTCCGGCGCCGCTTCGATCTGATCGCAGAGGTGGGCGGGGTCACCATCGTTGATGACTACGCGCACCATCCCACCGAGGTTCTGGCGACGCTCACGGCTTCGCGCCCCCTTGGCTTTGAGCGCGTACTGGTTCTGTTCCAGCCGCACCGCTACTCGCGCACGCAAGCGCTTGCAGCTGATTTCGCAAACGCCTTTGGACCGTCCGATCGCGCCGTGCTCATGGACGTCTACAGTGCCGGCGAAGCGCCCATTCCCGGCGTGTCGGGTAAGACCGTCCTCGATGCGCTGCTCCGAGAGCATCCCCGTACGCAGGTCGCGTACCTTCCGCATCGCGCCGATGTGGTCCCGTATCTTGCATCGACCGTGCGCTCGGGTGATCTGGTACTCACGATGGGGGCGGGTGACGTCACGACCATCGGGCCCGAACTAGCCGAGGCCCTCAGGCCCCGCGCCGCCCGGGATGTCGCGCCGTGTCACTAGACCACGCATACGATCGGCTCAAGGCCGGTCTCGCCGGGTCGGTGAGACGGGATGAGGCGATGGCGCGCCACACCACCTATCGAATCGGCGGCCCGGCAGCCCTCTTCGTCGAGTGCGCGACCGTGGCCGACATCACGCTTGCCACCGACGTGCTCGCCGAGGAGGGCGTCGACTGGCGCGTTCTCGGCAAGGGCAGCAACGTCCTCGCTTCCGATACAGGATACGCTGGAGCCGTCATCACCCTTGGTCGCGACTTCAAGCGCCACGCGCTCGAAGGCGAGAGGCTCCGAGCGGGGGCAGGAGTGATTCTGGCTGCCATCGTCCGCGACGCCTTCTCCGAGGGCTGCACCGGACTCGAGTTCGCGGTCGGCATCCCCGGGACTCTCGGCGGGGCGCTCGCCATGAACGCTGGTAGCCGGGAACAGTGGATCGGCGAGATCGTCGAATCCGTCACGCTGTTCGTGCCCGGGCAGGGATTGCTTGGCGTTCGCGGCCCCGAGATAGCGTGGGGCTATCGGACAAGCGGCCTGATGGGTCGCGGCATCATCGTCGAGGCGGCGCTGCGCGTCGCCCAAGGCGACGTCGATCATATCCGACGCACAATGGAGGCGAGCTTGCGCCGCAGGAAGCGCAGCCAGCCTCTGTCGATGCCGAGCGCGGGCAGCGTGTTCGTGAACCCGGAAGGCGACTCGGCCGGGCGTCTCATCGAGGCCGCCGGACTGAAGGGCGCGCGGATCGGCGGTGCGCTGGTCTCGGACGTGCATGCGAACTTCATCGTCAACGCCGGCGGTGCGACAGCCGCCGACGTCGTTGCGCTGGTCCGTCTCATTCGCGACACCGTGAAGGAGGCGTATGGCATCGAACTCACACCGGAAGTCCGGTTCCTCGGGTCGTTCGACGGGTCGTAAGCGAGTCGTCATCGGTGCCACAGAAACGGTCCGGGTGCGCTACAAGAAGGACAAGCCGGAGGTTGAGTCGGAGCGCAGGCGCACGGGGCCGAAGTCCGACAGGACCCCCAAGCGCAAGGCCAAAGGCCCCGGTGCGCGGCTCGCCCACGCCAAGCGGGATGAGCGTGAGATCCGACTGCGCATCGCCGCCCGACGCCGGTGGTTCATCGGTGCCGCGCTCGTGGTCGCGGCCGTAGCCATTCTTGCCGGACTCGTTGCATTGTGGCGTGCGCCGTTCTTCTCGGTGGACTCCGTGACGGTCTCGGGAGTCAAACGACTGACGTCGGCGCAGGTGCTGGCAGAGGCTGCGGTCCCTGCGGGTGCGACGCTCACGCGACTTCCGCGCAAGGCCATCGTCAAGCGGCTCCTCGCGGACCCGTGGATTGCTGATGCGCGGGTGATGGCACGCTTCCCACACGCCTTGGAGATATCGATCACGGAGCGCACGCCCGCTGCGATTGTCGATGCCGGAGGCACGAGCATATGGCTGATCGATGGCTCGGGTGTGTGGCTGGGCAAGAGCTCGGGGGAGGCCTCCGGCACGCTACCGGTTGTTCGCGACATCGAGGCGCTCAAGCCAACGCCGGGCACCACCACCGATTCACCGGAGCTCGCCAACGCGCTTGCGGTCATTGGCGGGTTAGGTGCCGACCTGCGAGCCAAAGTCCGCACCGTTTCGGCCCCGACGGTGGACAAGACGGCGCTCATTCTGCCGCGGGGTGTGCAGGTCTTTGTCGGCAGCGCCGAGGACATCGCGAAGAAGTCGACCGTTGCTCAAGCAATCCTCAACCAGAACAAGAACGTTGTATATGTCAACGTGAGGGTTGTGAACAGGCCCACGTGGCGAGGGCTTGATTCAGGTAACTAGCAGCGCAAACGTGCTCAGGTCTGCATTGTCTTGGCGCCCCATCGAGGAATTCCGAGAAACCCTATTGCACTCTGTATAAGGTTTATGCGAAGATTGAGCGTTCCACCCGTACAGTAACGGTCAACCTGAGGTTAAGAGTTGTAGCTCTGACCGGTCTCCCAGGGGAGGGCGAGCAATGCTCGAGACGGGCGCAAATTACCTAGCAGTAATCAAAGTCGTGGGTATCGGCGGAGGCGGGACGAACGCAATCAACCGTATGGTTGAGGCGGGAGTCAAGGGCGTGGAGTTCATCGCGGTGAACACCGACGCTCAGGCGCTTCTGATGTCCGATGCCGACTACAAGGTCCACATCGGGGTGAACCTGACGAAGGGTCTCGGCGCCGGCGCCGATCCCGACGTTGGATTCCAGGCCGCTGAGGAGAACCGCGGTGAGATCAAGGAGGCGCTTCAGGGTGCCGACATGGTCTTCGTCACAGCTGGCGAAGGTGGTGGCACGGGAACCGGTGCTGCTCCGGTGATCGCTCAGATCGCCAAGGAGGAGATTGGGGCTCTCACGGTCGGTGTCGTTACGCGTCCCTTCGCGTTTGAGGGTCGCAAGCGTGCGCTCCAGGCCGATGACGGCATCAAGCGTCTCGGTGATGTCGTCGACACGCTCATCATCATCCCCAACGATCGCCTGCTCCAGGTTGCCGAGAAGAAGACGTCGATCCTTGACGCCTTCCGCATCGCCGATGACATTCTTCGCCAGGGTACTCAGGGCATCACGGACCTCATCACGGTCCCCGGCCTGATCAACCTCGACTTCGCCGACGTGCGCACGATCATGGCCGACGCAGGCTCCGCCCTCATGGGCATCGGCCTTGCCGCCGGCGACAACCGGGCGCATGACGCCGCGAGCGCTGCAATCTCAAGCCCGCTGCTCGAGTCATCCATCCAGGGCGCCCAGGGCGTGCTGCTCTCCATCTGCGGTGGTAGTGATCTCGGTCTGTTCGAGGTCAACGAGGCTGCCGAGGTCGTGGCTGCCGCTGCGGCGCCCGACGCCAATATCATCTTTGGTGCTGTCATCGATGATTCGATGATGGATCAGATTCGCGTCACGGTGATTGCGACCGGATTCAACGGCCGCAAGCGCCAGGAGACGATGCAGTTCGCCTCCGTGGGCGACGACGACGATGCCGGCACGCCGCTGGGCGTTCCGACGTTCGACCCGCTGCCGGAAGAGGAGCTCGATATTCCTGCGTTCCTGAAGAAGCGTTCGTTCTAAGCACGTCGCTTCTGCGTTCTTCGGTTTGGCCCCTGTGGCGACGACGGCGGGACCTCGTCGCCACAGGGGCCGCCTGTTTTCTCGGGAGGTGTGCGCTTGATCTCGCCAGTGCTTGTGCGCCGTGAAGTGGGCGATCTGCGGTTCTGGACCGACCCCGGTCTTGCTGCAACCGGCGCCGTGATCGGCTTCTCTGAACGGAGCGGCGGCACGAGCGGGGCGCCGTTCGCATCCCTCAACCTCGCGGCCCACGTGGGCGACGACCCCATCGCCGTGGACGAGAATCGATCACGACTGTTGGCGGCTGCTGGTCTTGGCGACTTCGGGGATGCACTCACAGTCCCCGAGCAGGTCCATGGCGAGCGGATCGAGATCGTCGACGAGACCAGTGCCGGAAGCGGATCGCGAGCCTCGGGTGGTCGTGCGCCGGTGCCCGCGACGGACGCGCTCGTGACCCGCACGCGCGGGGTGCCGCTGATGCTCTGCTTCGCCGACTGCGTTCCTGTCGTGCTGGCTGCTCCGGGCTGTGGCGTTGCCGTCGTGCACGCAGGGTGGCGCGGTGCGCTCGCATCGCTACCGGGAAAGGCCGCCGTCATGCTGGCTCGTGAGGCCAGCTGCGACCCGTCTGCGGTCGTCGCCTACATAGGCCCCCATATCGGCGGGTGTCACTATCCCGTCGGCGAGGAAGTCATGTCGCAATTCTGTAACACCTTTGGTACAGTTGCCCGGGCCGATTCGGGGGGTTTGGACCTCGATGCGGCGGTGACTGTCAGCCTCGTCGATGCAGGAGTTGCGCCGTGCAACATCGCACGCCTCGGGACGTGTACCGCCGAGGCAATCGATCGGTTCTACTCGTTCCGCTCCGAGGACGGACACACGGGTCGCCATTCGGCGTTCGCGTGCCTACTCTAGGGCGCTGCGCCGCTATCTCCCTGATTCTGATCGCGCTGCTCGGCATCGCCGGATGTTCAGGTGGCAAGGATGCATCCACCAAGGTGATCGTGAGTGGTTCGACGACCATCCTTCCCATCGCCGAGCAGGCAGCCGAGGCGTTCGTCGACGAGAATCCGGACACGCAGGTACTGGTCTCTGGACTCGGTTCGTCGGCTGGTATCGAGGCTGTGTCCGCGGGCACTGCGAACGTAGGCACCTCATCACGCGACCTCAAGCCCGAGGAGGAGGAGTTGGGGCTCGTCGACACGCCCATCGCCTATGACGGCATCGCGGTCATAGTCAGCCCGGCTAACCCTGTGGACGGATTGACCTCCGAACAGCTTCAGGACATCTTCTCGGGCAAGATCACCAACTGGAGCGACGTCGGCGGCGCGGACAGAGACATCCAGCTCGTCAACCGCGACGAGGCGTCGGGGACGCGCGAGGCCTTCAAGAAGATCGTGATGGGTGACGTGAGCTTCGACCCTGCCGCGGCCGTGCTGCCGGGCACGGGCCAGGTGCGTGACGTCGTAGCCCGGGCGCCTGGTGCCATCGGCTACATCTCTGCAGGATTCGTTACACCGCGGTTCACAAACGTGAAGGTCAAGGCCATTGACGTCGACGGAGTCGCGCCGACCGAGAAGAACATCGGGACGTCGGCCTACCCGGTCGGACGAACGCTCCATTTCTTCACGAAGGGCACGCCAGAGGGCGTGACAAAGGACTTCATCGATTTCGTGCTCTCCGATGACGTGCAGAAGGGCGTCGTTGTTGATGCGGGATTCATCCCCATCGCCGAGGGGGGTGGCAAGTGAGCGACGCTCCTGTCACGCCGCAGCGCGGCAACCTCCAGCTCGTGTCGAGGTCGACCTACCTGAAGGAACTCGCGCTCAAGGGGATCTTCTTCACGTGCGCGTTCGCGTTCGTTCTCGCAGTCGCGCTCATCTTCATCTTCGTGGGCTGGAAAGCGTGGCCGATCGTCACCGACTACGGTTTCGGCAAGTTCATCACCGGCAGTGTGTGGTCGGCAAGCAAGGAGCTCTACGGCATCCTGCCTCTCATCGTCGGCTCGGTGATCGTCACGCTTGGCGCACTCGCGCTGGGGACCCCACTCGCTGTGGGCACCGCGGTCTTTCTCTCGGAGGTCGCGTCGCCTAAGGTGCGCGCTGTCGTGCGACCGGCCGTTGAGCTGCTTGCGGGAGTGCCATCGGTCGTCTACGGCTTCTTCGGGATCATCCTCGTGCGTGCGATTGTCGCGCGCTTCACAGGGACGCTCGGTTTCGGCGCCTTCACCGCGTGGATCGTGCTCGGCATCATGATCGTACCCACCATCGCTGCGCTGTCTGAAGACGCGCTGCGTTCCATTCCTGAGGGTATCCGTGAGGCGTCGTTCGCCATGGGTGCCACGCGTTGGCAGACCATCTACAAGGTCGTCGTGCCTGCGGCCAAGATCGGAATCATCGACGCGATCATCCTGGGCATGGGCCGGGCGATCGGGGAGACCATGGCGGTACTCATGGTGGTCGGCAACGCACCGGTGTTCCCGCAAGACATCTTCTCGCCACTTTCCACGATGACGACGCAGATCGTCATGGACATGCCCTACGCGGTCGGACTTCACCGGACAGCGCTCTTTGCGATGGCGGCGATGCTGTTCGTGTTCTCGATGCTGCTGGTGGCAACTGTCAGGCTCTTGTCGAAGTTGAGGGATTAACGTGGACAAGCGACTGACAGACAAGCTTGCGGTCGGCGTGCTGTGGGTCATGGCCGGCACGACGGTCGCGATTCTTGGCGCACTGCTCCTTTACGTCTTCTGGAACGGAATCCGGGTCATCTCGCCAGCATTCATCTTCACCTGGCCGCATGGCGTCAACGCCGAGGGCGGCGTGTGGCCGACGATCGTCTCGACCGTGTACGTCACGGCGCTCGCCATGCTCATCTCGACGCCGGTGTCGGTGTTGGCCGCGGTCTACCTTGCCGAGTACGCCTTCCAGGGAAAGATCGTCTCAACCATCCGGTTTGCGGCTGATTCGCTCGCCAGCGTGCCTTCCATCGTCATGGGCCTGTTCGGCTTCGCCCTGTTTGTTGAGGCGATGCAGATGGGGCTCTCGATGATCTCGGCGGCACTTGCGCTGTCCCTGCTCATGCTGCCGATCATCATGCGTGCGACTGAAGAAGCGATTCGCTCGGTGCCGAAGTACATGCGTTGGGGCTCCTACGGCCTGGGGGCGACAAAGTGGCAGACGGTGAGCAAGATCGTGCTCCCCGCAGCAGCACCGCGCATCATCACGGGCATCGTGCTCGCGATGGGTCGCGCCGTTGGCGAGACGGCGGTCGTGCTCTACACGATGGGACAAGCGGTCAACCTGCCCATTACGCCGCTGGACTCCGGTCGCCCGATGACCGTTCACCTGTACCT
Organism: Coriobacteriia bacterium; assembly: GCA_013334745.1. Lineage (NCBI taxonomy): Bacteria > Bacillati > Actinomycetota > Coriobacteriia > Coriobacteriia bacterium. The sequence goes on along the minus strand of JAAXWY010000028.1, from coordinate 17,701 downwards.
GCTCGCGGTTGAAGGCATCAATCTGCCGGCCGCGTTCGGAACCGCCCTGCTCCTCATCGCGATGATCCTCGGCTTCAATCTGTCCGCCCGGTGGATCCTGCGTCGTTCTCGGAAGGTGTGACGAAGATGTCGGTATCGCTTGGTTCGCACAGTATCGTGCAGACCGGCCCCGCAAAGGTCCACGTGAAGAACCTGAACTTCTGGTACGGGGACTTCAACGCGCTCACGGGCATAACGGTCGACATCAGCCAACACGCGACGACTGCGTTCATCGGGCCGTCTGGGTGCGGCAAGTCCACGTTCTTGCGCTGCATCAACCGCATGAACGACCTGATCCCGGGCACCCGGGTAGAGGGAACGATGCTCATCGATGGCGCCGACATCTACGGTCAGGGCGTCGACCCCGTCGACCTTCGCAGGCGCGTCGGCATGATCTTCCAGCAGCCGAACCCGTTCCCGCAGTCGATCTACGACAATGTGGCCTATGGGCCGCGCTTGCAGGGGACTCGCAAGAAGTCCGACCTTGACGCGATCGTCGAGGATTCGCTCAAGCGCGCGAACCTGTGGAAAGAGGTCAAGGACATCCTTGGCAAGAACGGTCTCGCCTTGTCCGGTGGCCAGCAGCAGCGCCTCTGCATCGCGCGTGTTCTTGCTGTGCAGCCGGAGGTCCTCCTGATGGACGAGCCCTGCTCGGCCATCGATCCCACCTCGGTCCAGAAGATCGAGGACCTCATGGCCGAGCTCAAGGACACGGTCACAATCGTCATCGTCACGCACAATATGCAGCAGGCCGCGCGAGTCAGTGACTTCACCGCGTTCTTCCTGCAGGAGGTCGCCGGCGAGCCCGCGGTTCTGGTCGAGTTCGGACGTACGAACGAGCTGTTCACGAGTCCGGGCGACAAGCGCACCGAGGACTACATCACCGGTCGTTTCGGCTAGTCGTCTGCGCATCGGGTTATCACCGAAGTAACAACCTTGAAGCAAACGGCACGAAACCTGCGGCTATAATCGCGAGATACACACCACCGCCGAGGAGCCAGATATGCGCGAACAATTCAGACAGGAACTCAAGTCGGTCCACGGCGAGGTCGTCGACATTCTTGCAGTCGTTGGAGTTCAGACACGTACGGGCGTTCAGTCGCTTGTGGCCGGGGACATCGATCTCGCCGAGCAGGTCATCGCCGGAGACAAGGAGCTCGATGCCCGTTGCGTGGGCGTCGAGGAGCGTGTGCTCGAGATCATCGCGACGCAGTTCCCGGTCGCCCGTGACCTGAGGCTGCTGCAGTCGCTCGCCTACATGGCGATCCACCTCGAGCGCATGGCCGACCTCTCCGTCAACATCGCGAAGGCGACAAAGCGCACCGCAGGCCGTCGTGGTCCGCAGACGCTGTACGACCTCATTCAGGCGCAGGGCAATCTCGTGTATCGCGTGCTCGATGCGACTCGTGAGTCGCTCGAAAAGCGCGACCTCGAGCTCGCGCTCAAGTTGCCCGAGCTTGATGAGCCCATCGATCACCTGTACAAGCAGTTCTTCCGCGAGCTTGCCCGCCTGCATGACGAGGAAGACATCGAGTGGGCCTCATCGATGGTCCTGGCGAGCCGGTACCTTGAGCGCATCGCGGACAACGCGGTCGACATCGGCGAGCGGGTGGCCTTCCTCATCACCGGCGAACGAGCCGGCGAGCACGCGGCCGAGCCGATCGGGGAGTAGCCCCGTGGCCGCCGTCGCGTCCCGGTACGAGGCGGTGCGGCGGCAGGTAGCCGACGCCGCCGACATAGCGGGTCGTCCACCCAGCGACATCACCATCGTCGGCGTCACCAAGACGGTCGGTATCGACGATATCCGCTCCGCGCTGGTCGCCGGGATCTCGGATTTCGGTGAGAACCGCGTCCAGGAGTTCCTCGGCAAGTACGGGCTGTTCCCCGACGCCAACTGGCACTTCATCGGCTCTCTGCAGACTAACAAGGTCAAGGACGTCGTCGGTAGGGCCTGCCTCATCCACTCCGTCGACTCGCTGCATCTTCTCGACGAGATCGGGAAGCGCTCGGCGGCTGCCGGTCTGGTTCAGCGCGTTTTGCTGCAGGTCAACGTTTCGGGCGAGGGCACGAAGCACGGGTTTGCGTGCGCCGACGTTCGCGAGGCGCTCATCGAGGCGTCGCACCTGCCTAATGTCGAGGTTCGCGGACTCATGACGATGGCGCCGTTCGGACGTCCTGAGGACGCCCGTTGGGTCTTCCGTGAGCTGCGCGAACTGCGTGATTCGCTACGAGAGATGCCGCTCAATAGTGTAGAGTTGAGCGAGCTTTCCATGGGAATGAGCAACGATTTCCGAGTTGCCGTTGAAGAGGGGTCGACGATCGTCCGGGTCGGCGGCGCCATCTTCGGGCGATAGCACCTCGACGAGGAGAAAACCGTGAGCTTCTGGCACCGAATGAAGGTTCGCCTCGGACTCGAAGATGAGTGGGACGACGAGTACTACGACGACGAGGAAGAGGAGTACTACGACGCCGAGCCTGCTCAGGCTGAGGACGTCTACACTCCGCGTCGGGCCGGTGGCGACTCGCCGTACGGCTCGGGTGCCTCTGCCGGCGCGGTTCGCCGACTCGATCGCGGCCCGGACCTCGACCGTGCCCGCGCAGGCGGTTCGTTGCGCAGTGTTCCGACCGGCGCGTCGTCTGTGACGCCGGTTGGCGCCCAGATGAAGATGCACATCGTCGAGCCCAAGAGCTTCACTGAGGCACAGGCGATCGCTGACAAGTTCAAGCAGGGCACGCCCGTCATCATGAACATGGCCATGACGTCGCCCGATCTTGCCAAGCGCCTGCTCGACTTCGCTTCGGGGCTGACATACGGCCTCGATGGTGGCCTGCAGAAGGTTTCAGACAAGGTGTTCATGCTGACACCGCACAATGTGGACGTGAGTGACGCCGACCGCCGCCGGTTGCGCGATACCGGTCTGTACTCGGGCGAGTAGGCCGGGTGACTACGGAAGACGTGACCATGAGTGACACCTACAGCCTCCCAGGAACGCTCGCCGTCATCGGTGGCGGGCGCATGGGCGAGGCCATTATCGGCGGGCTGATAGCAGCCGGGACGATTGTGCCCGAGCGTGTCACTGTTGCCGAGCCGGCCGATGCACGCCGAACCGCGCTTGAGCAGGCCCATGGTGTCCGCTGTGTGGCCGATGGCGCCCAGGCTCTGCCGGCCGACGTGATCCTGATCGCAGTGAAACCGCAGATCGCCGATGCCGTCATCGCGTCGCTCGCTTCGTCGGTCCGCGATGCACTTGTCGTCTCGATCGTCGCCGGCTTCTCGACCGCCCGCATCGAATCGTTGCTTCCCGCCGGGACCGCAGTTGTCCGAGTCATGCCCAACACGCCCGCGATGGTGGGCGAGGGGATGGCGGTGGTCAGCGGAGGCGGTGAGGCGAGCGCTGAGCAGATTGCGACCGTCGAGGCGCTGTTCGCGCGGATCGGACGCGCCGTGGTCGTCGACGAGCGGTATCAGAACGCCGCCACCGCGATCTCCGGATCCGGTCCCGCGTACTTCGCTCTCGTGGTCGATGCCCTGGCTCGCGCGGGCGTGCGCCAGGGTCTGCCGCGGGACGTCGCCCAGGCACTCGCCGTGCAGACGATGCTCGGCACCGCCCGGCTGCTCGAGGAGACCGGGCAGCACCCGTCCGAGCTTATCGACGGGGTCTCGAGCCCCGGCGGCACCACGATCGCCGCGATCGAGGCGCTTGAGGCCGGTGGCCTGCGGGCAGCGTTCGCCCAGGCCGTGGCTGCTAACGTCAAGCGTTCGCAGGAGCTGGGCTCGTGAACACCGCCTACCAGATCGTTTCGGCGGTAGCGAGCTTCTACACGATGCTCATCTTCGTGTACGTGATCATGTCGTGGTTCCCCATGCGTGGGATGCTCTATGACATCTACGGGGTCATCGGTAGCGTCGTCGAACCGTGGGTCGGCCTGTTCAGGCGCCTCATTCCGCCGATCGCCGGTTTTGATTTCTCGCCCTGGGCGGCCATCCTGGTCATCCGTTTTGTTATCGTGCCATTGCTGTATCAAGTGATCTCACTCGCGACCTAGCGGTCCCGCAGCACCCGGATTGGAAGGAACGTTCGATGAAGCTCACGGCGCTCGATATCCATCACAAGGAGTTCGGCCATTCTCTCCGCGGCTACAGCGAGGAGCAGGTGGACGGGTTCCTCGATCAGGTCGCCGATGAGTTCGAGCGTCTCTTCAAGGAGAACATCGACCTCGCCGAGAAGCTCGAGGCGGCCAACGACCGCGTGCACGACTACCAGCGCATCGAGACGTCGATCAACGCAACGCTACTGCAGGCGCAGCGTTCGGCAGAAGACGTGGTCCGCAAGGCTGACGCGGATGCCGAAGCGGTGCTTCGAGATGCTGAGCTCAAGGCCAAGGAGATCGTGCACAACGCATTGCAGCGCAAGCAGGCGATCGCCAACGAGCTCGTGCGCATCAAGCAGGCCGAGGAGGAGTTCCGTTCTCGCTACAAGGCCCTCCTCGAGGACAAGCTGCACTCGATCAACGAGATCAGGCTCCCCGAGGACGTCACGCTGATGATCGGCGAGACCGACGAGGGCGTCGTCGGCGAGGTTACCGTCCGGCCCTCCCAGCCGGCGCCGGTCGCGCCGCCGATGGCCGCTCCCGTGGCCGCCCCTCAGCCAGTCGCTCCTCCTGTCGCTGCTGCGGTCACACCTGCGCCGGTCGCAGCGGTCGCACCTGCGGTCGCGGAGCCCTCGCCGGCGCCAGAAGCCGCCGAGTTCTTCGACCAGGCGACGATCGCCATGGATCCGATTCCCGAGCCGCCCGCACCGGGCTTCGTCGAGAGTGTGTCACTCGGCGAGTTGGCCGGTCCCGATCTCGAGCCCGATGTGAAGCTCGTCGAGCCGGGCGAGTTCAATCTGCCGGGCTTCGGCGCGTTCGGTGAGCGCGAGGACGATCACGACATCGAGGAGATCGACTAGCACCTCATGGCCACGCTTGCCGTGCACGTGACACCCAAGTCCGGCCGAGACGAGGTCATCGGGTGGCGTGGTGGCGAGTTGGCGGTGCGCGTGACGGTCGCTCCTGAGGGCGGCAAGGCGAATGCTGCCGTCTGCAAGGTCATCTCGGCGGCTCTCGGCGTTCCCAAGTCCTCGGTGCGCGTTGCGCGCGGAGACACGTCGCGGCACAAGTCGCTTGCGATCGATGGTGTGAGCGCCGAGGCGGTGCGCGATGCGTTCGGCGAGCCCGATGAGGCGCTCTTCTAGTCACCGCCCCGTTTGACCGCGCTTATGCGGCTGGGCGATAATCGGCGGGCTGCGAGGCGCAAGAGCGCGCCGCAGCAGTGCGAGAACGGCTACGACGGGGACGAGTAGGCCCTCATCACGCACCTGACAGCGAGCGGGGACAGTGAAAGCCCGCAGGTCGCGCGAGTGCCGAACATCACCCCAACAGCCTTGGACCGAACGCGACCTGCTGTAGGCTCGCCAGTAGACTCCGACGGATGCCACCGTTACCAGGCGACCGAGTGGCGCGCGGTTCGAAGAGTGTGAGCCGACGCAAGCTGGGTGGTACCGCGGAGCGATTTCGTTAGCGCGCTTCGTCCCGGCATTCGTGGGACGAGCGTGCTTTTTGTTTGCCCGCATGGATGCGGGCGGAGAGGAACGGCGTCGTGGGTAACGACTACAAGCAGACCATGAACCTGCCGCAGACCGATTTCCCCATGCGAGCGAATCTGGCCGCGCGCGAACCGGAGCAGATCGAGTTCTGGAATCGGATCGATGTGTATCGCCGGTCGCTCGAGATTCGTGAAGGCGCCGAGCCGTTCATCCTGCACGACGGCCCCCCGTATGCGAACGGCCACATCCACATGGGCACCGGCTACAACAAGGTGCTCAAGGACCTCATCGTCAAGTACAAGTCGATGCGCGGTCACTACGCCCCGTACGTGCCTGGCTGGGACTGCCACGGCCAGCCGATCGAGCACCAGGTCGAGAAGAAGCTCGGGCCCGAGAAGATGGCGAAGATCTCGCAGGCGAAACTGCGCGAACTGTGTCGCGACTGGGCCTTGGAGTTCGTCGATGTGCAGCGCGAGGAGTTCAAGCGTCTAGGCGTTCGAGGCGACTGGGATGACCCGTACCTCACCCTCAAGCACAGCTACGAAGCCGGCGACGTGCAGGTGTTCGCGAAGATGTACGAGCGCGGCGAGATCTACAAGGGCCGCAAGCCCATCCACTGGTGCAAGCGCTGCCATACGGCTCTGGCTGAAGCTGAGATCGAGTATTCGGACGAGCGCAGCGACAGCATCTACGTCGCCTTCAGGTTCACATCACAGACGCCCTGGGACTCCGAGGGTGACGTCTCGATGCTCATCTGGACCACGACGCCGTGGACGCTTCCGGCCAACGTCGCCGTCACGCTTGCCGATGACGCCGACTACGTGGGCGTGAAGTTCGACGACGGCTGTGTACTCGTCATGGCCGAGGAGCTCGTGGCGGTCGTCTCGGAGGTTGCAGGGTGGGGCGAAAGTGAGTCACCGGTCATGACGGTCGGCCCGAAGGTCAAGGGCTGCGAACTTGCCGGGCTCAAGTACGCTCAGCCCATCCATGAGGGTGTCGAGGGCGTCATCATCACGGGCGATCATGTCGAGCTCTCCACAGGTACCGGCGCAGTGCACACCGCTCCGGGCCACGGCGAAGACGACTACCTGGTGGGCATGAAGTTCGGGTTGCCGATGCCCATGCCGGTCGACGACAACGGCGTGTTCGACCAAGGTGGCGGACCTTTCGTGGGCCTGTCGGTCGACGAGGCGAATCCGATCATCATCGAGTGGCTTCGTGATCGCGGCATGCTCGTAGCGGCCCGTGCGATCGACCACAGCTATCCCCACTGCTGGCGCTGCAAGCAGCCGGTCATCTTCCGTGCTACGGACCAATGGTTCGTCTCGATGGACAAGACCGGACTGCGCGACTCCGCGATGCGTGAGATCGAACGCGTCGAGTGGATACCGGGTTGGTCCGTTAACCGCATGGCCGGCATGGTCGGCGACCGTCCCGACTGGTGCATCAGCCGGCAGCGGGCATGGGGCGTGCCGATACCGGTGTTCGAGTGTGTGAAGTGCGGCGAGACTGTCGCCACACCCGAGACGTTCGCGGCTGTCGAAGCACTCTTCGCCTCCGAGGGTGCCGACGCGTGGTTCACCAAGCAGCCGTCGGAGTATCTGCCCGCCGACACGGCCTGTCCGCACTGCGGCGGCACCGAGGTGGCTCCCGAGACCGACATCCTCGACGTCTGGTTCGAGTCGGGTGTCTCGCACACGAGCGTGCTCGAGCCCCGCGATGAGCTGAGCCGTCCTGCAACGATGTACCTCGAGGGAAGCGACCAGCATCGTGGCTGGTTCCAGTCGTCCCTGCTCACGAGCGTTGGCGCCTACGATGCTGCACCCTTCGACAAAGTGCTCACACATGGATTCATCGTCGATGGCGATGGGCGCAAGATGTCCAAGTCGATCGGCAACGTGATCTCGCCAATCGACGTTGTGGCCAAGTCGGGCGCCGATATCGTGCGCCTGTGGGTCGCCTCAGCCGATTACAGCCAGGACGTCAGCGTCTCTGATGAGATTCTCGACCGCACGAGTGAGGCATACCGCCGTATCCGCAATACGTTCCGGTTCCTGCTCTCCAACATGAACGACTTCGATCCTGCGACCGATCGCGTAACGCCTGAGGACATGCCTGAGCTCGACCGGTTCGCGCTCGCACAACTCGATGAGCTGCTCGGCAAGGTGACGAACCACTACGACGAGTGGCGCTTCCACATGGTCTACCGCACGATCTACGACTACGTCGGCGACCTGTCGTCGGTCTATCTCGACGTGCTCAAGGACCGCCTCTACGCGGACGGGGCGACCAGCGCGTCGCGACGCAGTGCGCAAACGGTGCTGACCGAGATTCTCGGTGTGCTCGTGCGTGTGCTGGCTCCCGTGCTCACGTTCACCTGTGAAGAGGTGTGGCAGTTCATGCCGGCAGGCCTTCGCGACGCCGACAGCGTGCAGCTCACCGACTGGCCGACCGTGGCCGTTTCGTCGGATGCTGCCGCACTGCTCAGCGGGTACGCGACGGTGCTCGAAGCGCGCGAAGTGGTCACCAAGGCACTCGAGGATGCGCGCAACGAGAAGGTCATCGGCAAGAGCCAGGAGGCGGCGGTCGTGCTGACCGCGCCGGCGCAGGACAAGGCCGTGCTCGAGGCCCGTGGTGCCGGTGCGCTCGCCGAGCTCTTCATCGTGGCCGACGTGCGTGTCGTCGAGGGCGATGAGCTTGCTGCTTCGATCGAGGTGGCGTCGGGTGAGAAGTGCCCGCGCTGCTGGAACATCCGCGAACTTGGTGCCGATGCGCGCTTCCCCGAGGTCTGCGCACGATGTGCCGATGTGCTCTCGGCGATTGGCTAGACACCCCATACGACCTGCGGCGGGGCGCTTGAGAACGGCTCCCCGGTGGTACAATCCCGATAATCCCAGACGCGAGCGGCGTGCCGGTCGCTCGTAGTCACACGCGAGAAGGAGGCCGCCATGATCGACGATGCGACGAGGGCGAAGTTGCGCTCTCAGCTTCATGAGGATCTGGCGCGCCTCGAGGCGGAAATCGCCGAGTTCGACCGCGAAGAGCGGGACAGCATCACCGAGGCAACGGGCGAGAATGCCTATCGTGACCACATGGCCGACCAAGGTACCGCGACGTTCGAGCGCGAAATGGATATGACGTTCGAGGAGAACGACCGCGACGCGCTCGATCGCGTTCGGGACGCCTTGGCGCGAATCGATGCCGGAACCTATGGCGTGTGCGGTCGCTGCGGTGCTGAGATTCCCGCCGCCCGCCTTGAGGCAGTGCCCACGGCCAGCCTGTGCATCACCTGCAAGCAAGCTGAAGAGACGCGATAGTGCTCAAGCGGCCCGGTCGGCTCTTTCTAGCGCTCTCACTGGTCATCCTGGTCCTCGATCAGGTGGCGAAGTGGGTGGTGCGCTCCAACATGCTCGAGGGACGGTCCATCCCTCTCGTGCCCGGCGCGCTCAACCTGCTGTTCGTGCAGAACGTCGGCGCCGCCTTCGGGCTTCTGCCCGGCTTCCAGCCGGTATTCATCGCCACCTCGGTATTCGTGCTGCTCATCGTGGCGGGGTTCTGGTTCAAGACCCGGCCGTCGCATCCGCTCGTCGTTGTGGCACTCGCGCTGGTGTCGGCGGGAGCGCTGGGCAATCTCATCGACCGCGCGGTTCTTGGCAGCGTCACCGACTTCCTCGAGTTCGCTTTCGTTGAATTCCCCGTGTTCAACATCGCCGACATGGCGATCGTCAGCGGCGTGGCACTGCTCGCCCTCTGGATCGTGTTCCTCATGCCTGATGAGACGCCCGTGGACGCGCGGACAGAATCGCTCTCCGAGGCCACCGCTGTCCCACCCGCCGATACGGATCCGTCGCTGTGAGCGCCGGCTACTTCGAGCACGTCGTTGCCCCCGATGAGGCCGGGATGCGGCTCGACGCCCTCATCGGCGGTTTCGAGTACATCGCATCCCGATCGGCCGCTGCGCGCCTCATCGAGGACGGCCTCGTGTTGGTCGACGGCGAGAACGCGCCCAAGAAGCATGCGGTCAAGGCGGGGGAGCGCATCGAGGTCGAAGTGCCGCCCTACGATCGCGGCGACCTGGTTCCCGAGGACATCCCGCTCGACATCCGCTACGAAGACTCCGACATGATCATCCTCTCGAAGCAGGCGGGGTTGGTCGTGCATCCCGCCGAGGGCAACTGGACGGGCACGCTGGTGCACGCGCTCCTGGCTCACTCCGATGAGCTCGGTTCGCTGCAGGGCGAGGATAGGCCCGGCATCGTGCACCGGCTCGACAAGGACACGAGCGGGCTGATGATGGTGGCCAAGAACGACACCTCACAGATCACACTCCAGCAGGCGATCCAGGTGCGCTCAGTCGACAGGCGCTACCTCACCCTCGTGCACGGCTGGATCGCTCCCGATACCGGGCTCATCGACGCGCCACTCGGACGGGATCCTCGCGAGCGGATGCGCATGGCGGTTTCGGACTCGACGACCGCTAAGCAGTCGGTCACGACCTTCCGCGTTCTCGAACGCTTCGAGGCCGGTCGGTTCGACGACGGGTTCACGCTGCTCGAATGCAAGCTCTACACGGGCCGCACGCATCAGATCCGCGTGCACATGGCCTACATCAACCATCCGTGCGTGGGTGATCCCGTCTACGGGCAGCGCAAGATCAAAGCCGACCTGGGACTGGAGCGGCAGTTCTTGCACGCGTATCGCCTCGAATTGGACCATCCGGTGACCGGCGAGCATCTGGCATTCCTCGACCCACCGCCGGAGGATCTCGGCAAGCGGCTGCGCGGTCTCGACGAATACTCGGCCGGGCGCACCGCCGCCGGCAACGAGGTTCTCGACGAACTCGCCAAGGGGCGCCAGCCCTAGCCCCGGCGGTACGTGCATTCGTCGGCGAAGTGGCCGCTTGTCTCCGCCGTTGCGCTGGGGTACCCTCGGTTCGACCTTTAAGCCCGGTCCCGTGAGGCCGGCAAGGGACGCAGACTCATATCGCAACGGTATCGGCGCACTCCGCCACACCCGCGCACCCAGATGATGACGTGCCTCTCTTGCCCACGGGCGGGGAGGCGTTTTCGTATCGGGAGGTGCGTGGTGGAGTACCGCACGAAAGCCACCGTCATGGATGCAGAGGCGATCGGGCGCGCGATAACGCGTGTCGCGCACGAGATCCTCGAGTCGAACAAGGGCGCAGGCAACTTGGCGCTCGTCGGGATCGTCACGCGAGGCGCAGTGCTCGCCGAGATTCTCGCGGCGAAGATCCGCGAGATCGAGGGCGCCGAGGTGAGCGTCGGCACGCTGGACATCAGCTTCTACCGCGATGACCTCGCGATGCGGCTCTCCCCGGAGGTGCACCGCACCGACATCCCCTTCGACGTCGAGGGCAAGGACATCATCCTCGTCGACGACGTCTTGTTCACCGGCCGCACGATTCGCTCGGCGATGGACGCCATCATGGACTACGGGCGGCCGTGCTCGATCCAGCTGGCCGTGCTCGTCGACCGCGGACATCGCGAACTGCCGATTCGCGCCGACTTCGTGGGTAAGAATGTGCCCTCGTCGAGTCGCGAGCGCGTGAAGGTCTACTTCGAGACCACCGACGGGCGCGACAGCGTCGAGATCCTCGAGCGTGTGGATGGGGGCGAAGCGTAGATGCTCTCCACTCGTCACATCATCGACATCCAGGACCTGAGCGCCGAGGACATCGCACTCATCCTCGACACCGCCGAGTCGTTCAAGGAGGTCAACGAGCGTCGCATCAAGAAGCTGCCGACACTCCGTGGCCGCACCGTCGTCAACCTCTTCCTCGAGCCGAGCACCCGGACGCGCACGAGCTTCGAACTCGCAGCCAAGCGCCTGTCGGCTGACGGCGTGAACTTCTCGGCATCGACGAGCGCCACGGTGAAGGGTGAGTCGCTTGCCGACACCGCCGAGACGCTCTCAGCGATGGCATGCGACCTGGTCATCATCCGCCACAAGTACGCGGGATCACCGCGCCTGCTCACCCGTCACATGGACGCGCACATCATCAACGGCGGCGACGGCATGCACCAGCACCCGACGCAGGCGCTGCTCGACCTGTTCACGATGCGCGAGAAGCTCGGTCGCCTTGAGGGGCTCACGGTGGGCATCGTCGGCGACATCAGCCACTCGCGTGTCGCAGGCTCGCTCGTGCCGGCGCTGCGTATGGTCGGCGCGCGCCCGATCGTCATCGCACCGCCGACGCTCTTGCCGGCCGCACCCGAGGCGCTCGGCGCCGAGGTCGCGACCTCACTTGACGAGGTCCTGCCTGAGCTCGACGTCGCCTACATGTTGCGTATCCAAATGGAGCGAGCTGAGGGCATGCCGTTCCCGAGCGTGCGCGAGTACGCGAACCTCTTCGGAATGAACTCGGCGCGTCTCGCCAGGATGAAGCCCGACGCGATCGTCATGCATCCGGGCCCGATGAACCGCGGCGTCGAGATCTCCTCGGCGGTGGCGGATTCGAGCCGCTCGATGATCCTCGACCAGGTCAACGCGGGTGTCGCGGTGCGCATGGCTGCGATGTACCTGCTTCTCGGAGGTGAAGCCAATGCCAGTGCTTCTTAGGGGCGGGCGGGTCGTCGATCCGGCCATCGGCCTCGATGCGGTGTGCGATGTCGTCATCGATGACGGGCGCATCGTCGAAGTGGGCGAGGACCTCAAGGTCGCCGGCGCCACGGTCATCGAGTGTGCCGAGAAGATCGTCATGCCGGGCCTGGTCGACATGCACGTGCATCTGCGCGAGCCGGGATTCGAGTACAAGGAAGACGTGGCAAGCGGCACCCGCGCAGCGGCCCACGGCGGGTTCACCGCGGTCGCGGCGATGCCCAACACCAATCCCATCTGCGATGAGGGCAGCGCTGTGCGCTTCCTCGTGGAGCGCGCAGCGCAGCGCGGCAAGGTTCGCGTGCACCCCATCGGCGCGCTCACGGTTGGTCTGAAGGGCGAGGCGCTGACCGAGGTTGCCGACATGCTCGCGGAAGGCGCGGTCGCGTTCTCCGACGACGGCGAGGGCGTTCAGAACTCGGGCATGATGCGCCTGATCATGGACTACGCGAAGCAGTTCGATGCGCTGGTGATCGCACATACCGAGGACGAGGCGCTCGTCGGGCGCGGCGTGGTCAACGAGGGCGTCATCTCGACCCGGCTCGGCCTGCCCGGATGGCCGGCGGCCGCCGAGGACATCATGATCCAGCGCGACATCCGGCTCTCCGAGCTGACCGGCTGCCGCCTGCACGTCGCGCACATCTCGACTGCAGGCAGTGTGGAACTGGTTCGCCAGGCCAAGGCCAAGGGGCTGCGCGTGACCGCCGAGGTCACGCCGCACCACCTCTTCCTCGACGAGGAAGCGGTCACGGGCGACTACGACACCAACCTGAAGATGAATCCGCCGCTTCGTGCGGCCACGGACCGCGAAGCGCTCATCGCAGGCCTGCTGGATGGCACCATCGACTGCATCGCCACCGACCACGCACCGCATGGCCCGCACGAGAAGGCGCTGGAGTTCGAGGTCGCTCCGTTCGGCAGCACCGGGCTTGAGACCGCGCTCCCGCTCGTGATCACGAACTTGATCGCAAAGAAGCTCGCGAGCTGGTCGGACGTGGCTCGCTGGATGGCGGTCAATCCGCGCACGGTGCTGGCCATCGATGACGTGCGGATCGAAGCCGGGAGCGTCGCCGACGTGACCGTCATCGACCCGGAGGCCAGAGTCGAAGTCACGCCCGAGTTCTTCGAGAGCAAGTCGGCCAACTCGGCGTTCCTTCGGGCTACACTACTGGGCAAAGCGTCTGAGGTGTTCGTGGGGGGCAGAATCGTGCTTCGAAACGGGAAGGTGGTCGACTAGTGTCGCGTTCACAAGCCCTGCTCGCGCTCGAAGACGGCACCGTCTTTCCCGGGTACTCCTGCGGCGCTGACGGCGAGGCCGGCGGTGAGCTGTGCTTCAACACCTCGATGTCCGGCTATCAGGAGATCCTGACCGACCCCAGCTACGCCGGGCAGATCGTCACGATGACCATGCCGCACATCGGCAACTACGGCGTCAACGGCGCTGACATGGAGTCGCGGGGTGTGTTCGCGAAGGGCTTCGTCGTGCGCGAGATGTGCGATGAGCCATCAAGCTGGCGCTCCGAGTCCAGCCTGCCGGCGTTCCTCGCCGAGCGTGGCATCGTCGCCATCGAGGGCATCGACACCCGCCGCCTCACCCGCCACCTTCGCGAGTGTGGTGCGATGCGGGCCGTGATCTCGACGACCGACCTCGACACCGCGTCTCTCGTTGCGAAAGCCGCCGCCGCGCCGGGTCTTGTCGGCAGGGACCTCGTTGGTGAGGTCGCCACGCCGGCCGGCTACACGTGGGGCTCCGAAATGCCGCCCGGCTGCGAGCTGCCGGTCGATACCGGTGTTCTGCCGGTAACCGCACGCTACCGCGTGGTGGCGATGGACTCGGGTATCAAGTACAACATCCTGCGCCGTCTCTCCGAGTCAGGCTGTGAGCTGCTCGTTCTTCCGCCCACCGCTTCAGCCGAGGAGGTCTTGGCGCTCGACCCGGACGGCGTGTTCCTCGCCAACGGCCCGGGCGATCCGTCTGCGGTCGGGTACCTCTACGGCACGCTGCGCGACCTTATCGGCGTCAAGCCGGTGTTCGGGATATGCCTCGGGCACCAGATGCTCTCGCTGGCGGTGGGCGCTGACACCTACAAGCTCAAGTACGGTCACCGAGGCGGTAACCAGCCGGTCATGAACCTGCTCAACGGCCGCGTCGAGATCACGAGCCAGAATCACGGCTTCTGCGTCGACTTCGCGTCCATCGGAGCACTCGATGTCGAGGCGTCGGGCGGCCTGGTGCTTGATGCCGCTGACATCGGCGCGTGGGTGAAGGCGGGCGTCGCGCCGGTCGTGACCTCGGAGCGGTTTGGCCGTGTACAGCTGACCCACGTCAACTTGAACGACATGACCACCGAGGGAATCCGGCTGCTCGACAAGCCGGCGTTCTCGGTGCAGTACCACCCGGAGGCCGCGCCCGGTCCGCACGATGCGCGATACCTCTTCGGCGCGTTCACGCGCCTCATGGACGGCACTGCCGACTACCTGAACGCTCCGGAATAGGGGGAAGCAAGATGTCCATCAGTTCCATGCTCGTTCCGGTCGGGCTCGATGCCCGAGACGAGAAGGTCCTGCGCTACGTGTGCGGGCTTTCGGTGCAGTCCGTCCAGAAAGTGCTCATCGTCACCGCGGTCGACTCATCGGGCCTCGAGGCTCCTGTCGTCGCCGCCGAGGTCGACCGCGCGAGAGAGCGCCTCGCGGCCATGGCCGCATCGGCGATGGCCGGTTGCTCGATGCAGGTCGAGATGCGCGTGGTCACGGGTGACCGCATCGAATGCATCCTCGCACTCGCCGAGCAGGCCGACATCGACGTGATCTGCTGCGGCACTTCGGGCAAGTCGGTCGTCGACGCCCTGTTCGCGGGGTCGGTCTCCGAGCGGCTGTTCGCCTCGGGCAAGGTCCGCACGATGACCGTGCGCTACGACCTGCTCGAGTCGGTCGATGATCCGCTCATGCTGTCGCACGACTTCGCCAAGCGTCTCGTGGTCCCCACCGACTTCTCCGCGGCGGCGACGCGTGCGTGGCTCTCGGCGGTCGAGCGACCCGCAGACGCGATCGACTACGTCACCGCACTGCACGTGCTCTCTCCGGACGCAAGCGAGGAAGACGCCCGCAACGCCGAGGTCATGATGCGCGGCCTGCTCGCCATCGCCGAGGGTCACGGCGTCGAGGCCCGTACCGAGATCCGCGTGGGCGAGCCGGCCGAGGTCGTGCTCGCGTACCTCGCCGAGTCCGGCGCGACCGGTTGCATCACCGGCCAGTACGGCCGAGGTGCGCTTCGCCAGGTCATGCTCGGCGGGTTGTCGCTCGAGCTGCTCCGAGAGGCGCCCTGCCCGGTCGTCGTTCAGCCGTAAGTCCACCGACAGCCAACAGGAGTCACATGCCCCGCCGCACCGACATCAACAAGATCCTCGTCATCGGCTCCGGCCCGATCGTCATCGGCCAGGCCTGCGAGTTCGACTACTCCGGCGCGCAGGCGTGCAAGGTGCTGCGTGACGACGGGTTCGAGGTCGTGCTCGTCAACAGCAACCCCGCCACGATCATGACCGACCCGGAGCTGGCCGACCGCACCTACGTCGAGCCGATCACGCCCGAGTTCGTTGAGAAGGTCATCGCCGCCGAGCGGCCCGACGCCTTGCTACCCACGCTGGGCGGTCAGACGGGTCTGAACTGCGCGGTTGCGCTCGCCGAGGCGGGGATCCTCGAGAAGTGGGGCGTGGAGCTCATCGGTGCGAAGCTCGACGTCATCAAGAAGGGCGAGGACCGCAAGCTCTTCGCCGAGGCGATGGAGAAGATCGGCCTCGACGTGCCGCGCGGCGATTACGCGTACTCGGTCGCCGATGCAGAGCGAATGGTCTCCGACATAGGTCTGCCGTGTGTTGTGCGCCCCAGCTTCACGATGGGTGGCGCCGGTGGCGGTATCGCATACAACATCGATGAGATGCGCGAGATCGTCTCCCACGGGGTGGCGCTGTCACCGATCGGCGAAGTCCTCATCGAGGAGAGCGTCATCGGCTGGAAAGAATATGAGATGGAGGTCATGCGCGACGTCAACGACAACGCGGTGATCGTGTGCTCCATCGAAAACGTCGACCCCATGGGCGTGCATACGGGCGACTCCATCACCGTCGCGCCTGCTCAGACGCTCACCGACCGCGAGTATCAGACGATGCGCGATGCGTCGATCGCGATTCTGCGCGAGATCGGCGTCGAGACCGGCGGCTCCAACGTGCAGTTCGCGGTCAACCCGGCCAACGGCCGCATGACCGTCATCGAGATGAACCCGCGCGTGTCGCGCTCCTCAGCACTCGCGTCCAAGGCGACCGGCTTCCCGATCGCCAAGATCGCCGCAAAGCTCGCAGTGGGCTACACGCTCGACGAGATCGATAACGACATCACGCGTGAGACGCCCGCGTGCTTCGAGCCGAGCATCGACTACACCGTGGTCAAGGTCCCGCGCTGGGCGTTTGAGAAGTTCCGCGGCACCGATGAGACGCTGACCACCCGCATGAAGTCGGTGGGCGAGGCGATGGCCATCGGCCGCACCTTCGAAGAAGCGCTCGGCAAGGCGTTCCGCTCGCTTGAGAACGGCCGAGCGGGGCTGGGCAGCGACGGCAAGGACTACTTCGAGGAGCACAAGTTCGACGAGCACCTCGCCGTGCCCAACGAGAACCGTCTCTTCTACGTCGCCGAGGCGTTCCGTCGTGGTCGCAGCGTCGAGGACATCTTCGAGATCACCCGCATCGACCCGTGGTTCCTGCACCGCATCGAGAAGATGATCGCCGCCGAGAACGAGCTGCGCGGACGCACGCTCGACACGCTCAACGCCGAGGACATCCGCGCCGCCAAGCGCATGGGCCTCTCAGATGTGCAGATCGCGTTTCTCACGGGCGCCACCGAGGCGAGCGTGCGCGCGGTGCGCAAGGCGCTCGGCGTGAAGCCGACCTTCAAGTCGGTCGACACGTGCGCCGCCGAGTTCGCAGCATTCACGCCGTACTACTACAAGACCTACGAAGATGAGGACGAGGTCGCCCCCTGCGACAAGCCCAAAGCGATGATCCTCGGCGCCGGGCCCAACCGTATCGGACAGGGCATCGAGTTCGACTACTGCTGCGTGCATGCGGCGTACGCGCTTTCCGACCTCGGCTACGAGACGATCATGGTCAACTGCAACCCCGAGACAGTCTCGACCGACTACGACACGAGCGACCGCCTCTACTTCGAGCCGCTCACGTTCGAAGACGTCATGGATATCGTCGACGCCGAGCAGCCCGCGGGCGTGGTCGTGACCTTCGGTGGACAGACGCCGCTCAAGCTCGCCAACGCGCTCGAGCAGGCCGGCGTACCGATCCTCGGCACCGCGCCTGAGGCCATTGACCTCGCCGAGGACCGCAAGCGCTTCTCGGCGATTCTCGACGAGCTCGAGATCGCGTATCCGGCGGCCGGAACGGCGAACAGCTTCG
>JAAXWY010000027.1 GCA_013334745.1 Coriobacteriia bacterium | reverse complement strand
GCCACGCGGGGCGGCTCCACGAGCGCCCGGATTCCAGCCCGGAGGAGGACCTGCAGGTATGGCGATTGTCGAGGTCAGCGGCCTGACGAAGGTCTACGGCGAGGGCGACACTGCCGTCACGGCTCTAGACAGTGTTGATCTCTCGGTCGAAGCCGGCGAGTTCGTTGCCGTCATGGGCCCGAGCGGCTGCGGTAAGTCGACGCTCCTCAACCTCGTCGGTGGACTCGACAGGCCGACGAGCGGCACCGTCCGCATCGGCGGGGAAGACATCGCGCAGATGGACGACACCAAGATGACGGAGTTGCGCCGTCGTCGCCTCGGTTTCGTCTTCCAGTTCTTCAACCTCATACCGGTGCTCGACGCCGCCGAGAACGCAGCGTTGCCGCTCACACTCGATGGCGTTGCGGCGCCCATCGCGCGGGGCCGCGCCGAGGAGTGGCTTGCGAAGGTCGGCCTCGAGGGCCGGCTGCGCAACAAGCCCGATCAGCTTTCGGGCGGGCAGCAACAGCGGGTCGCCGTGGCGCGGGCGCTCGTCACCGACCCGGACCTCATCCTCGCCGATGAGCCTACGGGCAACCTGGACTCGAAGTCCGGCGATGAGATAGCAGGCCTGCTCAAGCAAGCATCGTCGGAGTGGAATCGCGCGATCATCATGGTCACCCACGACGTGCGCATCGCCTCCCACGCCGATCGCATCGTGTTCATGCGCGATGGTCGGGTCGTCGAAGACGTCGCCATGCCGCGCGACGGTGGCGCTGAGGCGGCGCGCGTCGCGATGGAGAGAGCCGGCTTGCTGTGAGGGTTTCGGCCACACTCGCGTGGCGCTATCTTCGGGGCCGCCCCGGGCGGACGGTGCTCACTACGCTCGCTATCACCCTGGGCGTCGCGCTGATCTTCGGCCTCAACGGCATGATGCCCGGGCTAGCCGATGTGTTCACCAAGACGCTTTTCGCCGCCGCGGGTCAGGTCGACCTCACCGTCTCCGGCTCCAGTGGCGGCACGTTTGACGCGTCCGCCGCGGATCAAGTCGCGCACGTCCCCGGTATCGCGGTGGCGTCGCCGTCAGTGCGCCGGTCGGTCGGCATGCCCAACGGGACCGCCGTCTCGGTCATCACGCTCGTCGGAGTCGACCCTCGCACTGCCCAGAAGGTTCGCTCGTTCGGCCTGGCATCGGGCCGCATGCTCAACGACGGTGACTACGGCCAGGTGGTCATCGGCACCGACACGGCGACCAAACTCGGGCTGCACGTGGGCTCGGCGCTTAAGATCCCCACCGTCTCGGGCACCGAGCCCTTCTCGGTGGTGGGGCTGCTCGCCAGCGGTTCCTCGCCCTCGGCTCCCGAGGTCTACGTCACCCTTGCCGAGGCGCAGCGCATGACCGGCGTCGGCAACACCATCAGCACCGTCGAAGCGCGCCTGGACCCGGGAGCGGATCGGGCGGCGGTTGAAGCCGCGGTGCGCCGCAAGCTCGGCTCGGACTACGTGGTCGGCGGCTTGTCCAACGAAAGCTCGCTGCTCGCCTCGGTGCAGACCGCGAACTACATGTTCACGTTCTTCGGGGTGTTCGCGCTGATCATGGGCGGATTCATCATCCTCAACACCTTCGGCACCCTGGTGGCCGAGCGGCGCCACGACATCGGGATGCTGCGCGCCATCGGTGCGAGCCGCAACACCATCCTCGGCGTCTTCTTGATCCAGAGCGTGATGCAAGGCGTGCTGGGAACGGTGGTCGGTATCGTCTCGGGATATCTGCTCACGCTCGCGGCGCTGCAGTTCTACAACCCGATACTGCGCGACATCATGCACATCAACGCCGACGTGAGCCCCAGCTACTCGGCGGGCACGTGGGTCTCGGCGATCGTGCTCGGCATCGGCGTGACGGTCGCCGCCGCCGTCATCCCCGCGCGCCGCGCAGCGAGCATCACGCCGCTGGAGGCGCTGCGGCCGCAGGCCGCGCAGGTCGAGGAGCGCAGGCGCAGCGCCTGGGTCGTGGTGGGATGGGTGGTGCTGGGCACGAGCGGGCTCATGCTCGCGTCGCGGCAGCTGGCACTCGTCAGCCTCGGGGCTGCCGGCGCGCTCGTGGGGCTCGTCCTGGTCGCACCGGTGCTCATCAAGCCGCTCGCATCGGCGCTGTCGTCGCTCGTGCGCCCGTTCGCACCGGCAACTGCCGAGCTGGCCAGCTCCAACGTGACCCGACAGCCCGGGCGTGCGGCGGCGACCGCGGCCGCAATCCTCGTGTCACTCGCGCTGGTGGTCGCGATTCTCGGTGTCGTGACCTCGCTGTACACGGGCTTCTTCGACTACATCGACAAGTCGCTCGGCTCCGACTTCGTGTTCATCCCCAACGGGCTGATCCTCGGCGGGGCGAACGTGGGCGCCGACTCGTCGTTCGTGCAGCGCATCGCCGATACGCCCGGCGTCGGTGACGTCGCGACGCTGCGGCTGGGCCAGGCGCAGATCGGCGCCGGCCAGGTGCAGGTCGTTGGTATCGACCCGGTCGTCTACCCCAGGGTGGCGTCGTTCACGTTCTCGAAGGGGACGAGCGATGCCGACGTGGCCAAACTGGGTTCCGGCCGGACGATGCTCGTCAACGGCATCACCGCTGGTCAGCAGGGCATGACCGTGGGCCAACGCGTAAGGCTGCAGACCCCCAACGGCCTCAAGGACTACACGGTTGTCGGCGTCGCGACCGACTACCTGAACGCGAAGCTGTCGACGGTCTACATCTCGCAGGAGAATCTCGCCGACGACTTCAACGTGCGCAGCAACGTTCTCGTGCTCGCCAACGCCAAGCCGGGTGCGGGCAAGCCGGCGGTCAAGGCGGCGCTCGGGCGGCTGGCCGCCGACTACCCGCAGTTCGTTCTGTACGATTCAGCCGGCTTCAAGGCGACGCAGTCGGCGATCTTCTCGCAGACGTTCATCGTGTTCGACATCCTCATCGGGATGTTCGCGCTGCCGACGCTGCTCGCTCTGCTCAACACGCTTGCGATCAGCGTGCTCGCCCGAACCCGTGAGATCGGCATGCTGCGAGCGGTCGGCACGACGCGCGGCCAGATTCGCGGGATGGTCGTCGCTGAGGCGATGCTGCTTGCCGCTGTGGGCGTCGCGTTTGGGATTGCAGGCGGTATCGCGCTTGGCTACGCGCTCGTCTACGTGCTCGATTCGACGATGTTCGTGATGCCGTACTACTTCCCGTGGGGTGGCATCACCACGGCGGTCGTCTCGGGATTCGGCTTCGCGCTGCTCGCCTCGATCATTCCGGCGCGCACGGCTGCCAGGCTCGACATCGTCTCGGCACTTCACTACGAGTAGCCGTGCATCCGGCCCGTCGCGTGTGGCATCCGCCCCGCCGAGCAGGTACGCTGCACCCGACATCACCGAACGCGAAGGGCGGACGTTCATGAGCGGCGCACTGAACAGCTGGGTTCTCCCCATGGCCACCGGCATCCTCGTAGGCGTCTTCACCGTGCTGCTCGCGATGCAATGGCTCGCGCGCCGCAAGCCCCACCAGCTGTGGTGGACGATCGGCTTTGCGATGTACGCCTCGGCGGCACTGCTCGAAGCCGTCATGCAGCTGAGCGGCGGGTGGGGCGAACTCACCTTCCGGCTCTACGCGCTGACCTCGGCGTCGCTTGTGGCGGTACTTGCTCAGGGCAGCCTGTCGCTCGTCGCACGAAAGCCGCTGTGGCCGCGGGTCTACCTTGCCTACAACGCGGTGTGCTTCGCAGCGTTCGCCTTCGGCGTCTTCACGACCCAGCTCGTCGCCGAGGAACTCGCCAATCCCAAGCTCTCCAGCTACGCGGCGCTCGGCGGCAGCGCGATGACGTACCCCCGCGTGATGTCCATGCTGATGACGATTCCCGCGACGTTCGTGTTGCTCGGCGCTGCGGTCCTGTCCATCATCCGGTTCCTGCGCAAGAAGGAGTTCGCGTACCGGATGTGGGCAAACGTGCTCATCGCCGCAGCGACCATGGTCATCGCATCGGGTGGCGGGCTGGCGAAGGCCGGTAACACGACGCTGTTCTACCTCGCCGAGATGGGCGCGGCGGTGCTGTTCTTCGCGGGCTTCCTGCTCGCCGGGACGCTCAAGAAGGGCGCCGATCGCATCCGAGAAGGTCGCGCTGCCGAGCGCACGGCGACGGCATCCGGCGGCGACCAGTAAGGCGTCAGCTCAGCCCGAGCCGCGCGCGGATCGCATCGCTCCTCAGTTCACGCAGCGCATCGCGTGCAATCCATCGCGCGGCCTTCGAATCCGGTTGGAGCTCGAGAATCCGATCGCACAAGGCGATTGCCACACCGTTGAGTGCGGCCGAGCGCTTGCCGATCTGCCGGATCTGCCAGTTGATCGCCTTCTTGACGAGGTTGCGCTCGTCGCCGGCTTCGCGCTCGGCGAGTTCCAGCAGCCCGACGAACGCCGCATCGTCGGCGAGTTTGTCGTGGACCGCGAGCGTCGCCCCGAGCACGAACGCCGAGCGCTTGGTGAACTCCTCGTCGCGCTCCGTCCACCTGACGGCCTTCTGCCAGGCGAACTCGGAGTCTCGGAACAGGTTGTTCGTGAGTTGGTCGCACAGATCCCACGAATCGACGTCGAGGATCCACGACTCCATCTGCGCCTCGTCGACCTGAGATGGGTGGTCGATGAAGGTGGCCATGATGCGAGCTTCGTGCACGCCGCTGCTCCAGAGGTGCGCCGCGAGCTCGTGCCACGCCGCGCGATCGCGCTTCAGGCCCGCGCGTGTCTCGCGAGCGAGTGCGCGCATGAACGGCACCGACACGCCAAGCGCGTTCTCGGTCGCGATGCCATAGCGCGCCATCCCCTCGAGGTTCTCGGGATTCGCTTGCGCGCGCAGTTCCGCGAGGATGCGCTCGGCGATGTCGATGGGGGACGGAGTGGTTGTCACGACGATTCCTTTGGTCGAAGGCGTTGGCTTGGCGCGATGCGACGCCTCCACCGGGCGACGCGCTCGGGATCCACTCCCACTCGGTACGCGGCGATACAGAACGCGTTTACCGCTGTGGGCCAAGACAGTCCATGCTCCTCCCACGCGCGGGCCGAGGTCACGACCGGCTCGGGTCGAATGACCACCGTGCCGAGCCGCTGCAGACGCCGTCCCATCTCGAGATCCTCCATGACTGGGAGCTCCCCAAACCCGCCCAGATCTCGCCACGTCTGGGCTGCGAGGAATACGCCTTGGTCGCCCCACGGAGCGCCGCCGAACGAGTGGCGCACTCGCCCGATCGCCGAGATCAGACGGCTGTGGCGCGCCGACGGTGGGACGGAGAAGGTGAATCCTCCGGCAACCGTGCCATCGCAGGAGAGCGTTTCGCACGCCAGGGCAGCGGCGTGCTCGGGCAAGACGGTGTCCGCATGCAAGAAGAGCAGTACGCTCCCGCAGGCTTCTCGTGCGCCGCGGTCCATCTGAACCGCCCGCCCCGGTGTGGACTCGAGCACCCGGGCGCCCGCGGAGAACGCCACCTCTCGCGTGGCATCCCGGGAGCCGCCATCCACCACGATCACCTCGAGCGCGCCGGCAGTCAGCGCGCTTTGAATCGCTTCAGCGATGCAGTCCGCATCGTCGAGTGCGGGGATGATGACCGACACCGCAGGATCGGCAGGTAGGCTGGCGGCGTCAAGGGCGGCAGCGGCGTCGGCGAGGTCGGCAGCCAGGTCGACATCGGGCAGGGTCTCGAGCAGCGCGTAGGTGAGGTCGTTCTTCTCGGCGATTGCGAGGGTCGCAGCGAGCACATCCGACGTGCTCCAGGGGATGCCACTGAACAGGATCGGGACCGAGCGCTTGGCCGACTCCGCTCTGAGCGCGACGAGGTAGTACCCGCCGTCCTCGGCGGGCCCGAGAACGATGTCTGCATGATCCAACCGCGCGAGCGCATCGCGTAGGTGGGTGCTGGCAAGCCGGGGACAGTCGCTCCCGATCACGACCACGCGTTTCACGCGCGCGCCGAAGGCCTGCCCGAACGCCAAGCGGATGCGGTCACCCAGATCGCCCTCACCTTGGTAGCGGGCGGTGAATCCGCCCCCGAGCCACTCGTGGGCGGATCGGGCGTACGCCGCGTCGGTACGCACCTCGACGCGCGCCTCTGCCGTGGCGGCAACGGCGCGCGCCCTGCGAAGGGTGTGGCGGGCCATCCGCGTGTGAAGAGCGAGCGCTTCTTCGTCCGAGAGGGGAGGCGTGAGCCGCGTCTTGACGCCGCCGAGGCGCGGGAACCGGACGAGCAGACAGATGCGGTTTCGGCGGCCCGACCGGGTCACAGCAGCTGCCCGCTTCAACTCGAGCCCGGACCGGCGGTGCAGGCGAAGCAGTGCGGCCCGAAGGCGACGTATCGCGTCGCCAAGTCGCCGAGGCGTGCGTCGGCACCGTCCGCCCGTGCAGCGGCGAGGGCCTCATCCAGCGTGCGCGGACCCCGCAGCAGCCCGAGGCCTGCACCAAGGTTGAAGTCGCAGTCCGCAAGTTCTCCATTCCAGCCGATCGTCAGCCCCTCTCGGCATGCGATGGACCCGGCGACGTCCGGATTGAACGCAGCGGCCAACAGTGCAACGTAGGCATCCAATTCGTCCCCGGCCCGCAGACGGTCGCGGTACCTGCCCACGGGTACGTTCGTGATTGCATGCAGCGCGTTGAAGCGGACGCCGTATTCCTCGATACCGGCTCGGAATCGGCCGGTGACCTCGGCCTCGGGAAGCGACAGTTCGCCAAGCGGGGGGTTGTAGGCCACGTCGAGGACCGGGCCGCCATCGGCACCGTATCCCAGCGAGGTGAGCTCGCGAAGGACGTCGATGGACTGGTCGAAGGCGGTGCGCCCACGCTGCGCGGCGACGCCCTCGCTCGACGTCTCGGGCAGCGAAGCGAGTAGTGCGACCCCTTCTCGGGCGAACAGCGCCGGCAGGTCAGAGGCCTCGGGTCGCCGCAGGGCAACGAGATTCGTGCGTACTCGCAGGGGGGTCGCCGACTCGCGGACCAGCGCAACCAGTTCACGGATGTGGTTCCAGAGCGCAGGCTCGCCGCCGGTCACGTCGATCAGCTCGGGCTTGATGAAGCCGGCGAGCTCGAGCGCGGCCAGCATGGTCTCGCGGGACATCTCCTCGGTGCGGGCCGGCGAACACGATTGATGGCAGTGCGCGCACGCCAGGTCGCAGCGAAGTGTGACGTTCAGCATGAGGGTGCGTAGCGATGTGGCTCGCAGAGCTCGCGGGTCGGCAAGCTCGAGCCGATCGCGGAAGCGCGCGCGCGGGGCCTGCTCGGCGTTGTTCGTGTGAGGCATACCCTCAGTCTACATTCGCGCTCCTTCACGCGGAGTCCCCGCATCATGGGATACTTGGTTCTCCGACGAAGGGACTTGCCAGTGTCGCATCGCCACATTCGACGTGCAGTCGCTGTACTCTGCGCCGTCATCGCCGTAGGCGCGCTCACCGGATGCATCGGCATAACCTCGCAGGTCGATCCCGCCGCCGAGAAGCCCGCCGTGGCGGCATCGCAGCTCAAGCCGATGACGATCGAGCAGAAGCAGACCCTCATCGCCGAGAACTTCCAGGCAGAGGTGCCGGTGCCGATGGGCGAGGTGGTCGCCGGTCGCGCTCAGGGGGACCTTGCGTGGGACTACGAGCTGCTGTTGCCCGAGCCGCCCGCGAGCGTCGCGACGTGGTACGCCGAGGCGCTGTCTGCTCGCGACTGGGAGGTCGTCTCGGAGGCTGTGCCGTCCGAGGGCGCGATCACGCTCACGATGGTGAAGAATGCAGCGCAGACGCGCATCACGATCACGCCCGAGCCGGATGCGACATCGCGCGTGAAGGTAATCCTCGGGGTGGGAGTCGACGTACTGCAGTCGCAGTAGTGCGGCGACCGATGGGGCTTGGGTGGGCTGCGGGCCTAGAGCCGGCGGTTGCCTCGGCGAGAGCCGCTGACCTTGCCGCCGAAGACGCTGCGCTTCTTCTTGGTGACCGGCCGGCCCTCGAACGGGATGATGCGACCCGGTCGGTAGTCGAAGCCCTCGAGATCCTCGACCTCCAGCAGCTTGCCGAGCATGTACTCGATCTCGCGAAGCTGCACGATCTCATCGGGGCCCACGAACGTGAGCGCGTAGCCGCTTGCGCCCGCGCGGCCCGTACGGCCGATGCGGTGCACGTAGTCCTCGGGGTTCTCCGGGACGTCGTAGTTGATGACGTGGCTGATGTCGGAGATGTCGATGCCACGCGCGACGATGTCGGTGGCGATGAGCACGTCCATCTTGCCGGCGCGGAAGTCCTCGAGTGCGGCCTGCCGAGCACCCTGCGTGCGGTCGGCGTGCATGACGCCCACCTTGATATCCATGCGCGTGAGGATGGTCTCGAGCATGTCGGCGCGCTGCTTGGTGCGCGTGAAGACGAGCACGCGGTCGGCGCCACGGCGCTGGAGCACGCCGGCGAGGAGCTCGGGCTTCTGCGACTGCTCGACCGGCATCATGGCCTGCTCGATGCCCTCGGCGGTCGTGCCCTTGATCGCGATCTCGACGTAGGCCGGCTCGTGGAGCATGCGGCCCACGATGTTGGTGATGTCTTCGGACAGCGTCGCCGAGAACAGCAGGTTCTGACGCTTGGCGGGCAGGTGCGCGAGGATGCGGCGCACGCTGGGCCAGAAGCCCATGTCGAGCATGCGGTCCGCCTCGTCGAGCACGAGAATCTCGACCTTGGACAGGTCAAGGTCGCCGCGCTGCTGCAGGTCGATGAGACGACCGGGCGTTGCGACGAGGATCTCGACGCCGGACTTGAGGCGCTTGACCTGCGGCTCGTACTTCACGCCGCCGACCACGATGCAGGTGCGCTGTCCGGTGTGTTCGCCGACCACCGAGGCGACCTTCTCGATCTGCTGCGCGAGCTCACGGGTGGGGGAGACGACGAGTGCGCGAGGCGACCCGCTGCCCATGCCCACGCGCTGCATGAGCGGCAGGGTGAACGCGGCGGTCTTGCCGGTGCCCGTTTGGGCTGCGCCGACAACGTCGCGTCCTTCGAGGATGAGCGGAATTGACTGCAGTTGGATGGGCGTTGGTTCCGTGTAACCCATCTCGGATACCGCTGCCAGTATGTCTGGATTCAGACCAAGGCTTTCGAATGTCATGGCTGCAGTATGCGTTACAGCGAGCGGGAGCGCGAATCCATGCGGGAAAGCCGCGTGCGCCGCGTCACCGCGATGCGGCCGCCTCAAGCACCTGGGCGGTGCCTTCGACGGCGAGTCGGCGCTGCTCGTCTGCGCTCATCGTCGGGTTCGCGGTGTCGCCCGGCTGAGGCCCATAGTCGCCGAACTGCGCGTGGTTGCCGCCCTGTAGATCCTCGTAGCGCGCGCTCGGCGGCAACAGCGCACGACCCGCCGAGAGATTCTCCTGACTGACGACGGTATCGAGCGTCCCGACCTGCGTCAGAACCATCAGCGTCTCGGCGCTCAGGTCCGTACCGGGTGCCGCATACGCCCCCTGCAATACGAGGCCGGAGAGGAGGCCGCGGTTCTGCGCGACGTACTGCGCCGCCATCGCTCCACCCAACGAGTGTCCGCCGATGACCCAGCTCGAGATCGATGGATGCGTCGCAATCACCGTATCGGCGGCGCTCGCGTTCAAGACCGCCAGCGAGAGCGGCATGATCGGCACCACGACGAGATGGCCTTTCGCCGCGAGGTCACGGGCGTAGCGCGCGTAGCTGCGCGCATCGACGTGGCCGCCCGGGTAGTAGATGAGTGCGGAGGTCGGCTCGGCACCGCTGGCCGGGGCGAACTCCCAGCCGCTGCCGGTCTTCGCGACCCGCACGCCGGAGTCGCTCTCCAGCGCCGCAAGCGCGGCAGTCGAGGGCCCGAGCGGGTGCGTGCCCCACCACACCCCCGCGGCCACGCCTCCGACGAGGACGACAAGCACGATGCCGCCGAGCCATGCGAGCGTCCGCTTGAGTACGGGGTTCATCGTCACCGCTAGACCGCCACCAGGTTGGTGAGGGCGGCCTCGACATGCGGGAAGCGGAAGGTGTAGCCGACGTCGATCGCCTTGTCCGCGCACATCCGCTGACTCATCAGCGTGTACGGTGCGACCTCGCCGAGCACGATCTTGAGCGCGAAATCAGGCACGGGCATCCAGGATGGCCGATGCACCACCTCTCCGAGCGCTGCCGAGAGGTCGGTCATGCGCACCGGTGTGGGCGCGCCCCCATTGATGGCGCCGTACACGTCCTCGGTGGTGAGCGCGTGACGATAGAGGCCTGCGATGTCCGCGATGTGGATCCAGCTCACCCACTGCTGGCCGCTCCCGATCGGTCCGCCGACGAACAGCCGCATGGGCTCCAGCATCCGAGGGAGGACACCCTCATCGCCGAGCACGATGCCCGTTCGAATCGTGGCGACCCGGCAGCCGAACTCCTCGGCCGCGAACGCTGCCGCTTCCCAGTCGACCGCCAGCTTGGCGAGGAAGTCCGAGCCGGTCAGCGACGTCTCGACCAGGAACTCGTCGGCCCGGTCACCGTAGATGCCCACCGCGCTCGCTCCGACCAGCACGTCGGGGCCCGCGCCGATCGAACGCGCTTCTCGGATAGCGGCGACGATGGCGTTGGTGGTGTCGATGCGGCTCGTGCGCAGCAGCGGCTTTGTGCGGGCGCTCCAGCGACTCGCGATGGGGAAGCCCGAGAGGTTGGCGACGGCCTCGGCCGAGACGATCGCCGCAGTCCACGCGCCGGAGTCGTCGGCCATGTCGAAGGCGACTTCGCTGACGCCGGCTGGCGGCTTGACGTAGCCGGGCCTGTGGGAGAGCCACGTCACTTCGTGGCCTGCGGTGACGAGCTGCGCTGTGAGTTCTCGGCCGATGAAGCCGTTTCCTCCGGCAATCGTAATCCTCATTGTGCGGTCTCCCGTTCAAACGGTAGGAGAATGCGTGCCGGCGCGTCGCTCCCCGCCAGAATGTACCCGAGAATCGACAAACCTCCTGCGCGCCGCCTCCGTGAGTGGTGGGTCAGCTTCGGCGAGTGGTGACGTAGCGGGCGAGGTCGAGGCCGGTGGACAGCTCGCGCCATGCTCCATCAGCGCCCGAGGCACGCGCCCCCAGCTCCGCGTGCAACATCGCGATGCCGCAGTCCAGCCGCTTGGTGACCTTCGGTGTCTCCGAGGGGTTGTCGCGTGCGATCACGAGCGCGCCGGCGTCGAAACGGAACCGCCACGGCTGACGGTTCATGGCACTGGGCGCAAGCCGCGCTGTCTCGACCGCTGCAACCGCCCACTGAGGCCAGCCGCCCTTCACCGAGCCAGGCGCCATGCGCGCCACAGCAATCCGCTCGTGCGCGCCCGAGAGGCCCCGCATCCCGCGTTCGGTCAGCGTGAGCTGGCCGAACGCGTGGCCGACCGGCGACACGGCGAGGACTCGTTCATCGGGAGCGAGCTCGACGACGCGGGCGGTGCGAGCCGGGCTGAAGAACCCGCCGATCCAGCAGGTGTTGAGACCGAGTGCCGTCGCCTCGAGGATCGCCGCTTCGCCCGTGTATCCCACGTGGTTGTCGCGCGCCGGCGCCACACCGGCACCGATGAACAGCAGTACGTGCCGAGTCCCGGTCACCTTGCCGTAGCTGCCGAGAATCCCGGAGAAGACGTCGACGGCGGGTTCGCGCACGAGTACGGTCCGAGCGTCGGGATGCGGGCGGAATCCTTTGCACACAGCATCGAGAGCGTCGAGCTTCTCGGCGTCGACCTCGCGACTGTCGAACGCACGGCGGGAGATCCGGCGGGCGACGGCTGCGAGCCAGGCCGGCCCGTTCTGCGCGAAGAAGTCGGTCACGGCCGACCTCGTTTCGCCGCTGCGCGGTCTCCGCCGATGCAGATCGGGGAGGGGCAACCACCGCACGCATGCCCACACTCGCCGATCCACTGGTGGCACGTGGGGCAGCTTGAGGCGCCCGCCGGCAGTGAGGCCTTGCAGTTGGGGCAGTCCGAGTCCTCGGCCCAGGTGTCCGAGAAGAGGTCGGGGTCGTGAGGGATCGAGTAACGCTCGTGAGTCGGTTTGTCGGTCATGGCCTCATTGTGCGCGAGGAAGGCACGATGCGTCACCTTCGGCGTCTTGGCAGGGAATAGCGGGCGCCATGCAGTATCCTCTCCTGAGGCCTGAAATCGACCGGCCGGATTCCGACCGAGGAGATCTGTGGAAGCGCTCAACTTCTTCGTAGACCTGTTCTTGAATCTCGACACCGTACTCGGCACGTGGGTGAGCACCTACGGCGGCTGGGTCTACGCGATGCTGTTCCTCATCATCTTCTGCGAGACCGGACTCGTCGTCATGGCGGTACTCCCCGGTGACTCGCTGCTGTTTACCGCCGGCGCGCTCGCTGCGATCACCGGCCCCGACGGCGAGCCGCTGCTCAACATCTGGCTGCTGCTCGTGTTGCTGTTCACGGCGGCGGTTCTCGGCGACGGGACGAACTACCTCATCGGGAGGTTCTTCGGACAGCGCATCCTGGACTCGGGCAAGTTCCCGCGGATCATCAAGCCCAGGTACATCGACGACACCAACGCGTTCTTCGCCAAGCACGGTGGCAAGACGATCTCGCTCGCGCGCTTCTTCCCGTTCATCCGCACGTTCGCGCCGTTCATGGCCGGCATCGGTGGTATGGACTGGAAGCGCTTCACGTTCTTCAACGTCACCGGTGGAGCGGCCTGGGTGTCGCTGTTCCTTGGCGCGGGGTACTTCTTCGGCAACATCCCCGTGGTCAAGCACAACCTCGAGTACCTGGTCATCGGCATCATCGTCGTCTCCGTGGCGCCGACGGCGTATCACGCGATCAAGTCGCGCACCAAGAAGCCCGCCGAGCAGGTCGAAGCGGGCGAGTAGCGCCAGCGCGCTGAGCGTGGCACGCGCTGCTGCGGCAGCGTATACTCGCTTCTCCCGCGACGGGTGAGTCGAGTGGGCTCGGACGGCGGCATGTCCCGAACCTGGTCAGGGCCGGAAGGCAGCAGCCATAAGGGGCCTCTGCTGAGCGTCCGGGTCCACTCGGGCCACCCGTCGTCGTGCGTTGCGCGCGAGCCGCGCTGTCGCAGCCGGCCTGTATACTTCTGGTCGGGAATCCGAGGCAAGTCGAAAGGCCGGATGTGGCGCATCAGTCCCTCTACCGCAAGTACCGACCGCAGACATTCGACGCGGTCGTGGGTCAGCAGCACATCGAGCGCACGCTGCGAAACGCCGTAGCGGACGGCACCGTGGCCCACGCCTACCTCTTCACGGGCCCACGAGGCACCGGCAAGACCACCACCGCGCGCATTCTCGCCAAAGCGCTCGACTGCGAGAAGGGGCCCACGGGCGAGCCCGACGGCACCTGTGGCGACTGCCTTGAGATCGCCGAGGGCCGCCACCCCGACGTCCGTGAGATCGACGCCGCATCCAACACCGGCGTCGACAACGTGCGCGAGGAGATCATCGGTCGCGTGAACTTCGCGCCCACCCGCGGCCGCTACAAGGTCTACATCATCGACGAGGTTCACATGCTCTCGACGGCGGCGTTCAACGCGCTGCTCAAGACGCTCGAGGAGCCCCCCACCCACGTCGTATTCATCCTGGCGACCACGCATGCACACAAGGTGCCTGAGACGATCCTCTCGCGCTGCCAGCGCTTCGACTTCCATCGCATCGGTATCGATGACATCGTCGGGCGGTTGCGTGCGATTTGCGACGGCGAGGGCTTTGAAGTCCCCGACGCGGCCCTTGCGCTCATCGCGCGGCACGCCAGTGGCGGGATGCGTGATGCGATCACCACACTCGAGCAGCTCGCGTCGTTCACCGGCGGCAAGATCGGTGTCGCCGACGTCGAAGGGTTGCTCGGCGAGGTTGACTCGGCGGCGCTCGCAGAGATCGCCGGACTTGTGGCCCGTCGCGACATCGCTGAGCTGTTCCGCTGGGTCTCGCGGTTCGTCGAGGACGGCACCGACCTCGCGGAGTTCGTGCGCGAACTCACCGGCCACGTCCGCAACCTGTACCTCGTCGCAGCGGTCGGCGACGCCACCGGCTTCGTCGATGTGACCGCCGAGGAGGCCGGGCGCCTTGCGTCGCAGGCCGCCGAGTTCGGTGGCCCCGAGCGGCTCGAGCGAGTCCTCGGCCTGCTCGGCGAGCTCTCGAGCGAACTGCGCTGGTCGAGCGACCAGCGCCTCTCGCTCGAGGTCGCGTTGACGCGTATGGCTCGCCCGCAAGGCGAGATGACGCTCGAGGCACTGGCCGAGCGCGTCGAGAGCCTGGAGCGTGCCGCACTGCTGGGCGGCGGCGCCGTTCCCGCTACGGTGGCGCCAGCGCCTGCGCCGCAGCCGAAGGCGGCTCCCGTTGCGTCGTCGCCTGCCGCAGACAAAGCCGCTTCCGCTCCGGCCGCTGCGCCAACGCCGCCCGCCCCGGAGCCTGCGGCCCCCGCGTACATCGGCCCCCTCGACCGCGCCGCTGCCAAGCGTGCCTGGCCGGCCGTGATGGCCGAGATCAAGAAGCTGAAGCCCTCTCGCGCGTCGCAGTACGCCGAGGTAGAGGTCGATATCGACACCGACGGCGCCACACTCGTCCTCGAGTTCCCCGCCGACGGTGCGTTCGCGATGCAGATGGCCGAGGAGCCCGAGCTGCGCGACATGCTGCGTCTCGCTCTCGCGTCGGTTCTCGGTTCGCCCCCGCCGTTCCGCTACCAGCTCGGTCGGGGAGGCGTGCGCTCGACGCCCGCCAAGCCGGTCGCGCCGGTCGCGCCGCCGGTGCAGGCGGCCGACGACGACGAGCCGCCTGCGTACTACGAGACCGGCGCGCCGGCGGCATCCGAGGAGCCTGCGTCGACAGTGGCGCCCGTGGTCGCGGAGCCGGCACCCGCATCCGAGCCGGAGCCCGCGCCCGCATCCGCATCCGAGCCGGCAGCCGCGCCCGCACCCGCGCCCCAGGACGACGATCCCGAGCAGCCGGCTCCCGAGCCCAAGAGCTCGCTCGAGCGCCTGCTCATGCACGATCTCGGCGGCGAGATCATCGGCGAGCACGCGCCGCAGTCAGACGACGATCTTCTCGGCGATGAAGCCGATGACGATGGAAGCGACCACCCGGGTCCGGGTCCCGACGACCCCGGCCTGTTCGACGACGAAGGAGATGACTGACCGTGGGCTTCGGAAACATCATGAAGCAGGCGCAGAAGATGCAGGCCAAGATGGCCGAGATGCAGGAGCAGCTCAAGGACGAGGAGCTCGAAGCCTCGGCCGGCGGCGGCACCGTCAAGGTCACGATCAGCGGTGACCTCATCATCAAGTCGATCGTCATCGACCCCACTGCGGTCGATCCCGACGACGTCGAGCTGCTCCAGGACATGACCACTGCGGCCGTCAATGAGGCTGTTCGTGCCGCGCAGGAGTTGCAGCAGCGCCGCATGGGCGAGATCACCGGCGGCATGAACCTTCCGGGCTTGATGTGAGTCCTCGCGCCACGCCCGGAGCTGAGCGCTGATGCGCTACGCACCGCCCATCGCGCGACTGCTTGAGGAGCTCGAGCGCCTTCCCGGCGTCGGGCCCAAGTCCGCGCAGCGAATCGCGTACTGGCTGCTCACGGCCGAGGCCGCAGACGCAGAGCGTCTAGCCAACGCCATCACCGAGGTCAAACGCACGATCCACTTCTGCCCGGTGTGCTTCAACTTCGCCGAGGAAGAGCTGTGCGGTGTGTGCTCGGACTCGCAGCGCGACCGCAGTGCGATCTGCGTCGTGGAAGAGCCCCGCGACCTCGTCGCGGTGGACAGGACCGGCGAGTTTCGCGGCGTCTACCACGTGCTTCAGGGCGCGATATCGCCCATCGACGGCATCGGCCCCGAGCGTCTTCGCGTGCGTGAGCTCATCGACAGGCTCGCGTCCGGCGAGGTCACCGAAGTCGTCATCGCGACCAACCCCAACGTCGAGGGTGAGACGACCGCGCTCTACCTCGCGCGCCTCATCAAACCGCTCGGCATCAAGGTGACGCGCATCGCCTCCGGCCTTCCTGTCGGAGGGGACCTCGAATTCGCCGATGAGGTCACGCTCGGACGCGCGCTTGAGGCCCGTCGGGAGATGTAGTCGGAGCGTTTCGAGGGGCTTCGACGCCCCCGGGTAGAGGGTTTTGGGCCGCCGAGGCGTACATATCAGTCACGGCCCGCGCGCGGGCGGCTCGAATTGCCAGATTCTGCCTACCGTTCACCGACTGTAGGACCCCGCTCACCGCGCTTGCCGTGCCGCACGCCGACGACGGGCACACTCGCCTCTATCCTTGTGTGACCTATCGCCCGGTCGGGGGCGTAGCGCCCGCAGCACCACGGTGCTCGAGTGGAGGGAAGGACGCACATGCAGCTGACGGAAATCCGTTGGCATGCGCGCGCCGGTCAGGGAGCGGTAACGGCGGCGAAGGTAGTCGCGGAGACCGCACTCTCGCAGGACCGGTTCATGCAAGCCATGCCGGAGTATGGGCCTGAGCGCATGGGAGCGCCGATCAAGGCGTTCACTCGCATCAGCAACGAGCCCATCGAGATTCACAACAACATCGAGTTCCCTCACATCGTCGTCGTTCTCGACGAGACGCTCATCGACGTCATCGACGTGACCGAGGGCATCCGCGATGGCGGCACCATCATCATCAACACCTGCAGCCCTGCCGACCAGGTCAAGGTCGCGCTCGGACTCGACGACAGCGTCAAGGTCGCCTGCGTCGACGCGTCGGGCATCGCAGTGGACACCATCAAGCGCGACATCCCCAACACCCCCATCGTGGGCGCGCTCATCAAGGCCACCGCGGTCGTCGACCTCGAGGCCTTCAAGGGGCTTCTGGCCAAGAACCTCGGCAAGAAGTTCGGCCAGCAGATGATTGACGACAACTTCGCCGCGGTCGACCGGGCGTACGCGGAGGTGACCGTGGCATGAGCAAGACGTGGGATGTGTCCGACATGGACAACTGGCGCAGCGATCAGTTCCCCAACGGGGCAGTGATTCCGGTTGCCGGCAACTCAGAAGAGTACTCCACGGGTGGATGGCGCAATGTCTTCCCGTACCGCAATGACGAGAAGTGCACACAGTGCCTGCTGTGCTGGATCTTCTGTCCCGACACCTCGGTGCTCGTGAAGGACGACAAGGTCTACGACTTCGACATGAAGCACTGCAAGGGCTGCGGCGTGTGCGCCAAGGAATGCCCGTTCGATGCCATCGAGATGGTTCCCGAGGGCTGCGAGCTCCCGGAGGTGAAGAAGTAGATGGTCAAGCAGACGGTTATCGCCACCACCGGAAACAGCCTCGTCGCCGAGGCGTTTCGCCAGTGCGCTCCGGACGTTGTCGCCGCATACCCCATCACGCCGCAGACCGCGATCGTCGAGGACTTCGCGAAGTTCGTGGCGCAGGGTCGCGTCCACACCGAGTACGTGTGCGTCGAGTCCGAGCACTCCGCGCTCTCGGCGTGCGTAGGCGCTTCTGCGGCTGGCGCCCGCGTCATGACGGCCACGTCGTCGCAGGGTCTGGCCTACATGTGGGAACAGCTCCACATCGCCGCCGGCCTGCGCCTTCCGATCGTCATGGCCAACGCCAACCGTGCGCTCGCCGCTCCGATCAACATCCACTGCGATCACAGCGACATCATGGGCGCCCGTGACACCGGTTGGATCATCTACTTCGCCGAGACCGCGCAGGAGGCCTACGACAACACGCTCATGGCCCTGCGCGTCGCCGAGCACCCCGACGTCAAGCTGCCGGTCTTCACGACCCTGGACGGCTTCATCACCACGCACACGATCGATCGCGCGGAGATCATGGACGACGAGTCAGTGAGTGCGTTCGTGGGGCAGTACGAGCCGGAGAACGCGTTGCTCGACATCGAGAACCCTACGAGCCACGGCAACTTCGCCAGCCTCGGCGGCACGTACTTCGAGTTCAAGAAGGCGCAGCGCGAGGCGATCGAGCGCTCGAGGTCGGTCATCAAGGACATCGGCGATGAGTTCTCCAAGCTCTCCGGTCGTCCGTTCGACGTCGTTGAGGGCTTCGGCATGGACGATGCCGAGATCGCGATCGTCACGATCGGCTCCACCGCCGGAAACGCCCGCCACGTCGCGCGCGAGCTTCGTGCCAAAGGCGTGAAGGCCGGTGTCCTCAAGGTCCGCGTCTTTCGCCCGTTCCCGTCGGCGGAACTCGCCGCAGCTCTTAAGGGCGTCAAGGCGGTTGCTGTGCTCGACCGTTCCGAGTCGTTCGGCGCTGACGGCGGGCCGCTCTCGCTCGAGGTCAAGACAGCCCTCTACGACGCCGAGAACCGCCCGATGGTCATCGACTACATCTACGGCCTCGGCGGCGCCGACGTGAAACTCGAACTCATCAACCAGGTATTCGACGATCTGACCGACCTAGCAGACGGTGTGACGAAGCCCAGCGGGCTCGTCTACCTCGGCGCCCGGTAGGGAGGGATACACATGGCTAACATCAAAGAGCTCTCCCGCCGAGAAGACCGCCTTGCGGGCGGCCATCGTCTGTGCGCCGGTTGCGGCGCGTCCATCGCGGTGCGCCAGATCCTGCTCGGCGCTGGCACCGAGCCGGTCGTAGCAGGTTGCGCGACCGGTTGTCTCGAGGTGTCGACGACGATCTACCCGTACACCTCGTGGAAGACCCCGTTCATCCACAACGCCTTCGAGAACTCCTCGGCGACGATCTCCGGCGTCGAGGCAGCGTTCAAGGGCCTCAAGGCTGCCGGCAAGATTCCGGCCGACAAGAAGGTCAAGTTCGTCGCATTCGGTGGCGACGGCGGCACGTACGACATCGGCCTGCAGGCGCTCTCGGGTGCCATGGAGCGCGGGCACGACATGGTGTACGTCTGCTACGACAACGGTGCGTACATGAACACCGGCATCCAGCGCTCCTCGGCAACGCCGTTCGGTGCGTGGGCGACGACCGCCGAGGTCGGCAAGGCGCAGCAGGGCAAGACGCAGCGCCGCAAGGACCTCACATCCATCATCGCGGCGCACGGCGTTCCGTACGCCGCTCAGGCGTCCGTCAGCCACTGGAAGGACCTCACCGCCAAGGCCGAGAAGGCGTTCGCCGTCGACGGTCCGGCGTTCCTCAACGTGCTTGCGCCGTGCCCCCGTGGCTGGCGTACCAAGCCCGAGGACACCATCCAGATAGCAAAGGCGGCCGTGCAGACCGGCTTCTGGCCGTGCTTCGAGGTCGAAGACGGAGAGTGGCGCATGACGGTCAACGTGCGCGAGCGCAAGCCCATCGAGGAGTTCCTCAAGCCGCAGGGCAGGTTCAAGCACCTCTTCACGCCCGAGAACGCCGAGCTCCTCTCGGCGGTTCAGGCCGAGGTCGACCGTTACTGGAACTACGTCGAGAAGCGCTGCAACTGCGGTTAGCTGCCGTACCAAGAGATTGAGCGACACGCGGGCCTCGAGACCATATCTCGGGGTCCGCGTCGCGTCTCGGCTCAGTCGGCGGGCGAGCCTTGCCTGAAGTTTCATTGATGGTCCACACTGAGCCAACGCTGTGAGATTCATCACACACTCGGGTCCGTTGGCAGATTCGATGCGGTAACCCGACTGACTTGTCCGATACTAACTACGTTGCGCATGGTCGACGTTGTTCAGTTCAAGAGAAGGGGACACGCCGCGTTGCGCGGCTTGACCAATGAACCCTCGGCAGATCTTCGGTTCTAGGCTCTACAACCAGATCGTCGTGCCGCTACTCGTGGCTTCGGTCACTGTCGGCATCGTCGCGGCGCTCGTCACCGTCTACTTCCTGCGCGATCTGACGGATCGCTGGACCAATGAGGTCGCCGATGCTGTCGCGTCCTCAGTCGTCTCATCCTACGGCCACTACTCCGACGAGATGCAGCGCCTTGCGTGGCTGGCCAGCGTCAATCCGGCGCTTCAGTCGGCAGCGCTCGAAGGAAACCCCGAGGCGATTCGGTCGGCTCTGATCGCGCTGAACAGCACCCTCGACTTTGACGACATCATGGTGCTCGACGAGGGCGGTGCGGTTCTGGCAGCGGTCGATTCGAACGGCCTGAAGCCTTCAGAGCAACCAATCGGATCGCTGAGTGCATCTTCGGCGGCGGAGCCCAGGACTGTGTTCGCCCGGCTGAACGGCTACGGCGCGATGGTCGCTGTGCAGCCGATCATCCTCTCGGACGGCACGCGCCGTTTCGTGGCACTCGCCCGCATAGTCGACGACGCGTTTCTCAAGGAGTTGGCGGGCGACGCGGGAAGCGGTTTCTGCTTCTACGGACCCGATGCACGGCTGGTCGCCTGCTCGGACAGATCCGCCGAGGACACGGGCTCGGGCGCTGCGCCCACCCATGCCGCGCTGAGCGAGGAAAGCCCCGAGCTCGTTGCCGTGCTCGACGACGCGGTCCGAGAGGGTTCTGGAGTCGCGCACGTCCGAATCAACGCCGCGAACTACGTGGCGCTCGCGCGTCGCGTCGAGTTGGTTCGGACCGGTTCGCACGCAGCCGGCGATCTTGGCTACGTGGTGGCCCTTGTGAGCGAGGCGGATTCCGATGAGGCCGCGCGCACCACCGCCAACCTCATCATCATCTGGTCGGTGGTCGCGGTAGCCTCGCTCGTCGGGTTGGGCGGATGGGTCGCCCGCAGGGTCTCGGAGTCGCTCGTCGAGCTTTCGGCCGGGGCGGCCCGTATCGCCGAGGGCGACTTCTCGACCAAGGTCGTCGTTCATGGCACAAACGAGATCGCCCAGCTCGGTGAGGCGTTCAACGACATGACGGATTCGCTGCGTGACCGCAGCGAGGCGCTCACCAAGAAGGTTCTAGAGCTCGCGACGCTCTATGAGATGAGCCGCGCGCTCGGTTCCACCTTGGACATGGATGAGCTGCTCGGCTCGGTGCTGGACTCCGCTTTGCGCATATTCGACCTCGACATGGGCTACGTGACGCTCCGGGACAGGGAGACCGAGGGGCTCTCGATCAGAGCCGTACGAGGCACAAGTGCGATAGGCCCCGACGCACTTCGGGCGTCGATGTCGGAGTGGGTCGTACGTGAAGGGCGCCCGCTCATCTTCAACCCTGATTCAGCCGGAGAGGGCCGGGTCGATGCGATAACGGGCGCTCGCGCCGCGCTGTGCGTTCCGCTGGTCTCCTCGGAGGGCACGATCGGTGCGATAACGGTCGGCTCGGCGGACGCGGACTACCGCTTCAACAGCGACGACGTGCGCCTGCTGTCCACGATCGCGAACCACGTGGCGATCGCGGTCGGCAACATCGAGCTGTTCACCAGCTTGCAGGAGGCCTACCTCGCTACCGTCCGCTCGCTTGCAGCGGCGGTGGATGCCAAGGACAGCTACACGCGGGGCCACTCAGATCGCGTCGCCGCGTACTCGACGCTGATCGCCGAGCGCCTCGGTGTGAGCCATGAGGAGCGGGTCGCCCTCGAGATGGCCGCCTACCTGCACGACATCGGCAAGATCGGTGTCGCCGAGGGCATCCTGCTCAAGCCCGGCAGCCTCACGCCCGAGGAGATGGAGGAGATGCGCCATCATCCGCTCATCGGCGCGAACATCTTGAAGCCCGTCGCATTCCCGTGGGCCATCACGCCCATCGTGCGCCATCACCACGAGCACTTCGACGGCACGGGCTATCCCGCAGGGCTCAAGGGCGAGGAGATTCCCCTGCTCGCCAGGGTGCTGACCGCGGCCGACTCGTTCGAAGCGATGACGTCCGACCGTCCGTATCGCGAGGGATTCGCCCCCGAGTCAGCACTCAAGGAGATGCGGGAGTGCGCGGGCACCCAGTTCGATCCGCGCATCGTCGACGTGCTCGTGGAGATCGTCGCCGAGGAGACCCGCGCTGCTGAGGACCCGGCGAACTCGGTCGCGGAGATATCCCACGAGGAGGCCCGTGCGATCTTCTCGGCGCTCGTCGACGGCGTGTTGTCGAGTTTCGCCCGCCTCGGCGGACCGCAGCTGGCACGAAACGTGGCGACCGAGCTCAACACGGAGTTCGAGGCTGGGGACTGGCCATTTCGGCTGGCCAAGGGTCGTGTCACGTTCCCGCCGGCGCTGGCGTCGGACCCGGATACCGAGCTTGAGCAGATGCGCCGAGCCATGCGGCTCATCGACGTGAGGATCGGCAGGGTCACCGGCGCCACACTCGTCGATCACTTCTACACGGATGCCTATGAGGGCTTCACGGCGCGCATGCGCAGCCGTTCGGATGCGCTTGGCTTCCGTGCCGTTTCCTAGGTTGGCTCGGGGCGGCTGGCACGCTGCGCTCTGTGGCGCGCGTTAAGGTTTCCCACTACACTGAGGCAATCATTAACGCGCTGGCAGGAGCCGCTAAGTGGCCGCCGGTCGGCTGCAGTTCGCACAAGGGACCCACGCATGGCTTTGGTCGTCACCAAGTTCGGCGGAACGTCGGTCGGTAGCCCCGAGCGCATTCGTGCGGTCGCGCAGCGCCTCATCCGCCGCAAGGAGTCCGGTGACTCGGTCGTCGCTGTCGTATCGGCGATGGGGCACGTCACCGACGAGCTGGTCGATCTCGCCCGCCAGATCACCAGCGAGCCGGCCGATCGCGAGATGGATATGCTCCTGTCCACCGGCGAACAGGTCTCGATCGCGCTTCTGGCGATGGCGATCCATGCCGAAGGCCACGACGCTGTCTCATTCACGGGCGCGCAGGTCGGCATCGTCACCGACGGCGTGCACAGCAAGGCCAAGATCACGGAGGTCCGTGGCGACCGCGTTCACGAGGCGCTCAACAGCGGGCACATCGTCATCGTCGCCGGATTCCAGGGCATGACGCCCGACGGCACCATCACCACGCTCGGCAGAGGCGGGTCGGACACCACCGCCGTCGCCGTCGCTGCCGGTATCGGAGCCGACGTCTGCGAGATCTACACCGATGTCGACGGCGTCTACACCGCCGACCCGCGCATCGTGCCCGACGCCCGCAAGATCGACGTCGTCTCCTACGAGGAGATGCTCGAGATGGCGGCAAGCGGCGCGGGCGTGCTGCAGATGCGCTCGGTCGAATTCGCGCGAAACCACGGCGTGATCATCCACTGCCGTTCATCCTTTCACGACGCGCCCGGCACCATCGTCAAGGAGGCCGACGAAACCATGGAACAGGCGATCATCTCGGGTGTCACGCACGACACCTCCGAGGCCAAGGTCACGCTGCGAGACGTGCCCGACCACCCCGGCGTTGCTGCGAGGGTGTTCACCGAACTCGCCGAGGCCAACGTCAACGTCGACATGATCATCCAGAACGTGTCCGAGGCCGGAATGACCGACATCTCGTTCACCGTCCCCAAGGACGATCTCGTCCGGGCCAAGCGCGCTGTCGCCGACGTCGTCGCCGAGCTTGGCGCACGCGAGTGGCAGCTCGATGAGTCGATCGCGAAGATCTCGCTGGTCGGCGCTGGCATGAAGACCCACCCGGGTATCTCGGCGAAGATGTTTTCGACCCTCGCCGACGCTGGCGTCAACATCGACCTCATCTCGACCTCTCCCATCCGCATCAGCTGCGTGATCAGCGCCGCGCAGGTAGGAGAAGCCGTTCGCGCTCTGCACGAAGCATTCGAACTTTCCAGCGAAGACGTGACCGCCGAGGTTGCCCCGGCGTGTGGAGGTGACGCCTGATGGCGTGGAACAAGCAGATGCCCGCCCGTCCGGTCGTCGCGGTGGCCGGAGCCACCGGCGCGGTGGGCCGCGAGATGCTCCTGACGCTCGCGCAGCGCGAGTTCCCCGCCGAGCGTGTAATCGCGCTCGCGAGTTCGCGGTCCGCGGGCAAGAAGTTGCCGTTCGCAGGCGGGGAGCTCGTCGTCGAGGAGATGACTGCGGATTCGTTCGCGGGCGTCGACATCGCGCTCTTCTCGGCGGGAGCGAGTGTCTCCAAGGAGTTGCGCGACGCGGTGGTGGGCGCGGGCTGCGTGATGATCGACAACTCATCGGCGTTTCGTATGGATGCCGACGTTCCGCTCGTCGTGCCGGAGGTCAATCCTGAAGACGTCGCGTGGCACTCGGGTGTCATCGCCAACCCCAACTGCTCCACGATCCAGATGGTGGTCGCCCTCAAGCCGCTTGATGACTACGCCAAGATCAAGCGTGTCGTCGTCGCGAGCTATCAGGCCGCGAGCGGCGCCGGTGCGGCGGCCATGGACGAGTTGTATTCGCAGTCCCGGGACTTCCTCATGGGCCAGGAACTGCACGTCGAGCAGTTCGCGCATCGCATCGCGTTCAACTGCATTCCGCAGATCGACGTGTTCATGGACGACGGCTCCACCAAAGAAGAGTGGAAGATGATCGTCGAGACCAAGAAGATCATGCACCGAGACGATCTCGAGGTCGCTGCGACATGCGTTCGGGTGCCGGTTCTCCGATGCCACTCCGAGGCGATCAACGTCGAGTTCGCCGATCCGGTGCGCCTCGGCGCGATCCTCGAGTCGCTCGGGGATGCAGACGGCATCACCATGCTCGACGACCGCGCGACCAAGACATATCCGATGCCCGCGCTGCTCGAGGGTACTGATGACGTGTACGTGGGTAGGGTACGTATGGACCCAAGCGTGCAGTACGGCTTGCAGATGTGGGTGGTCGCCGATCAGTTGCGAAAGGGTGCGGCGCTCAATGCGGTGCAGATCGCTGAGGCGCTGCTCGGCTAGGTTCGTGCAGTGGGGGGCGTCGGCCGTAAGGCCGGGGAGTGGAGGCGCTACATGGACGTCAGCGGCACGAAGATCCTCATCGTCGAGGACGACGCGACAATCGCGCGGTTCGTTGAGCTCGAGCTCACGCACCTCGGTTACGAGGTTCACAAGGTCGCGGATGGTGACTTGGCCGTGGGCGAGATCGAGAGCGTCTGTCCCGACCTGGTCCTTCTCGACCTCATGCTGCCCGGTACGGATGGACTCACCATCGCGCGCACGGTGCGCGATCGTGGTCTGAAGATGCCCATTCTCATGCTGACCGCCCGTTCCGAGACCCAAGACGTCGTCCAGGGCTTCGACGCCGGCGCCGACGACTACCTGCGCAAGCCCTTCGAGGTTCCGGAGCTGCTCTCCCGGGTGCGCGCGCTTCTCAAGCGCATAGAGCACGACAAGCCCGCCGAGAGCTACAAGGCCGCCAACGTCGAGCTCGACCCGGCTTCTCGGGGCGTTCTTGTCGATGGCCAGCCGGTCAACTTCACCGCCAAGGAGTACGACCTCCTCGAGTACTTCGTCGTCCACGCCGGTCGCGTCATCAGCCGCGACGAGATTCTTGAGAAGGTCTGGGGTGGCCAGCACGCCACCGATTCCAACGTCATCGAGGTCTTCGTCTGCCACCTGCGCAACAAGATCAACGACAACGACAACCAGGTCATCCGGACGATTCGAGGCGTGGGCTACTTCTTCGCGAGAAGCTGATGCGGCGCTCGTCTCTCAGGACGACCCTGCTACTCGTCTCGGTCCTGTTCGCGATGCTCGTTGTCGGTGGCATCGCCCTGACGACGTACGTCATCGTCTCCGACGGCATGCGTCAGGTCGCCGTCGACACCGGTAGCCGACTCGCTTCAACCGCCGAGGCGGTGCTGCGTGACATCGTCGCCAGCGCTGAGGCCGAGACCACGGCGCGCGGATTGACCGGCGAAGTCGCCGATGAAGCGGCACTGCGGCTCGTGGCGTCTCGGCTGCCAGAAGCCATGTCGCACGCGGGCATGTCCGAGGCGACATTCGCCCTGTTCGACCGCAACCTCGAGCTGGTGTGGGCCTCGGACACGGTCGTCATGTCCCAATCGCAGGTCCGCGACCGAAAGCTCGCACTCGCCTCGGGGCTGCAGAAGCAGTCGATCGGGCAGGCCGGTGACCTGTTCTCGGGCCTCCTAACGGACGCCAAGCTCGGGACCACGGTCAACCACACGCCCGTGAGCCTGCCTGGCAACTCCAAAGGTGTGCTCGACGTGGTGCATACTCCCACCTCCGAGGAGCGCATCATCGATGCGATCCGCCAGCCGATGGCGGTGCTCGCGATAGCGGCCATGGCGATCATGGTGCTGTTGATGCAGACCTCGATGCTTTGGGTGCTCGGTCTGGTGGACAACCTTCGCAAGGCGGCGGATTCGATCGAAGCCGGTCGTCTCGACGAGCGCCTACCGGTCACCGGCAACAGCGAGATCACCGATCTCGCGCGCTCGCTCAACGGGCTCATCGAGCGCTTGCAGCGCCGCTCTGAGGCGCAGGCGCGCTTCGTCGCCGATGCGAGTCACGAGCTCGCCACGCCGGTCGCGGGCATTCGCGGGTACACGAGCATCCTGCGCGCGTGGGGCGCCGACGACCCCAAGGTTCGTGACGAGGCCGTCGATGCGATCGACAGGGAGTCTCGGCGGATGGCGAGGCTCACCGCCGACCTGCTCAACCTGCTGCACGCCGACCAGGGTCTGGTGCTGCGCTCGGAGCGTTTCGACCTCAATGCGCTCGTGCGCGAGCGACTGGCTTCGAGCGCGAGTCGCTGGATGGACAAGGACATCGAGTTCGAGGGTCCCGAGGAGGACTCGCTGTTGATGGTGGGCGACCCCGACCGGGTCGAGGACATCATCTCGATTCTGCTCGACAACGCGTCGAAGTACACGCCGCCGGGAGGCAGCGTCTCCGTGCACACGCGCCGCAAGCGTGACAACGTGCTGCTCGAAGTCGCGGACACCGGCCAAGGTATCCCCGCCG
The DNA here is from genome assembly GCA_013334745.1 of Coriobacteriia bacterium. Lineage (NCBI taxonomy): Bacteria > Bacillati > Actinomycetota > Coriobacteriia > Coriobacteriia bacterium. Next base: position 8,020 of record JAAXWY010000027.1, on the reverse strand, counting down.
AGGATCTGCCGCGCGTCTTCGACCGCTTCTTCCGCAGTGAGGCGTCGCGCGCGGCAGGCGAGGGCGGATTCGGTCTCGGACTCGCGATCCTGCGCAGCATCGTCGAGAGCATGGGCGGCGACATCCACGTCTCCAGCGCCATCGGGGAAGGCACCGTCTTCACGGTGCGGCTCCCGAAGGGTCGCGTGTAGCCCCTCCACCTGCGGGCACGCCGCAAGCCTGTGTTCAAGTGATATCCGGTAAACGCCGATACCCTCATTGGTGCCCCATGACCGAAGAGGGGAGGCTTCTTGTCGGCACGACATCGAACCATTGCTGCCAAAGCGTTCACGAGCGCTGAATGGCGTACGGCCGCAGACGCCTTGTTCGAGGCCAGCGGCACCACAGTCCACGTCATGGACTTCGCGGCTCGGGACTCTCTCGTCGCGGGTTCGGCGTGTGGCTTCTGCAGTCTCGCCATGAGCGATGCCGGCACGCCCTGCCCCGAATACTGTTTCGACGACCGCGTGTCGCCCGGTGACAGAATCACGCGCGTGATGTGCCGAGCAGGCCTCCCCACGCTGATCTCACCCGTGAAGCTCGGAGACAAGACCGTCGCCCACCTGGTTCTCGGCGGATTCGTCACGTCGACGCGTGAGCGCCGGCGGCTCTACGAGATGCAGCTTGCGAGGACCGGCAGCGCTGATGGAGCTCGCATCGCGATGAAGGCCGTTACCATCCTCCCGCGGCGCAACGCCGACGGATGCTTGCAGATGGCGGTTGCGACAGCAACCACGCTCGTGGCGACATCGTCCGAGCAGATCCAATCCAAGGATCGCGTCGATGAGATGCGTGTGCTCGTGACCGCGAGCCAGCAGGTCGTCGCGAATGACAACCTCGATGCGAGTATGGTCAGCGCGATGGCCGAGGAGGCCGTCGCACTCATCGGCGGCGAAGCGGGTGCGGTGCTGCGCCCGGCGGGTGGTCGACTCGAGATCGTCGCCTGCACCAGCGGCTGGCGCGGGACCGTCGGTGGATTCATCCCGTCGGCGAAGACCGCAGCAGCGCGTGCATGTGAGACGGGCCGTCCCGTGCTGACCCCCGGCGGCGCGAAAGGCACTGCAACATTGGCGATGCCCCTGACGCTGCGCGGGCGTACGCTCGGCGCGCTCGAGGTCCGCGTTGCCGGCGACAAGCTACCCATCTCCGAGGAGCGCCTGGCTCGGCTCGACCGGTTCGGCCGCTTCATCGCGATCGCACTGCAGCGCGATGACGAGCGGTTCGCCGTCGAGCGGTCGCTTATCGGATACGCGCAGCTCAACGAGCTCGCCAACGCGCTTGGCTCGCAGACCGAGATCGATGGTGTCTCGCGCATGATCGCAAGTGTCATCGACAAGGCGTTCACGTTCGAGATCGCCGGCCTCGTGCTGACCGGCTACGGGCGCGATGAGGCGCGGGTCACGGTGTCGGGCGAGGTGCGGTCGGAGGAGCTCGAGTCGGTGCTCGGTATCGTCGCCGGTCGAGACGTCGCGGCCGACCCGTTCGCACAGTACTCGCTCACCACACACAGGGGCGCTGTGACCGACGAGGGCCAGGTGCGTGACGACTGGGCGACACTCGCCGTCGAGCTCAGAAGCGGCACCATCGACATCGGCTACGTGTTCGTGGCTCGCGCCGACGGTGGCCACTACAACGCCCAGGACCACGCATTGCTTGAGGGGCTTGCCGCCCACACCGGCGCGGCCCTTGGACGCGCGGCGCTCTTCAGCCGGATCAGGGACGACTACGCCAAGACGATCGCCGCGCTCTCAGCGACGCTCGACGCCAGCGAGCATATGCCGCGCGGTCATTCGACGCGTGTCATGGACTACGCGATGCTCATTGGCGAGGAGCTTGGTCTGTCGTTCGAGGATATCGAGCAGCTTCGATTCGCGGGTCTGTTGCACGACATCGGCAAGACCGGCGTGCCGTACGAGATCCTGCTCAAGCCATCGCAGCTGTCCGGCGATGAACTGATGCGCGTGCGGGCCCACGCCGAGTTCGGCGCCTCCATCGTCGATCAGATCGAGTTCCTCAAGAACATCACTCCGATCATCCTTCACCACCACGAGCGCTGGGACGGCGAGGGGTATCCCACGGGGCTTGCCGGCGAGTCGATCCCGCTGCTCGCGCGCATCCTCTCCGTGGCCGACGCCTTCGATGCCATGAGCACGAAGAAGGCGTACGGGGCGGGCAAGTCGTTCTCGGCGGCGCGCAAGGAGCTGCAGAAAGCGGCAGGTTCGCACTTCGATCCGCGCATCGTCGCGGCGTTCCTCGGCGGGCTCGAGCGCATGGAGCTCGCGGGTGCGACCGGGTTGCTGTCCACTGCATCCAAGCGGCCACATCCGCGCCCGGAGCTGCTGGCGTAGAGGTCTCGCAGCGCACTCTGCGTGGTAGAATCCGCGCGACTTCACTCGCGTTCGGAAGGCCCGTATGTCGCGCACGCGCTACATCGCTCAAGCCGGCGTCATCGCCGCTGTGTACTGCACGCTCACCCTTCTCACGATGCAGCTCTTGCAGGGGCTTGCGTGGGGCCCGGTTCAGTTCCGCGTGAGCGAGGCGTTCACCGTCATCGCGATGCTGACCCCCGCGGGCGTGCCCGGCCTCGCCCTGGGCTCTGTGATCGCCAACGCGCTCAATCCCGCAGCGCTGTGGCCGCTCGCCGGCCTCGACGTGGTCTTCGGTTCACTGGCCACGCTCCTCGGCGCTGTGTGGATGCGCCGGTTCGCAAGACGGCGTGCGATCGCACTCGCCGGTCCCGTGATAATGAACGCACTCATCGTTCCGGTATATCTGCCCATCATGCTCGCCGGACTCGGTTTCTACACCGTGCCGTTCTTCGGCGTAAACTTGGAAGGCACGTGGCTGGGAATGTACTTGTTCGGAGTCGCGGCCGTTGGTGTTGGGGAGGCCGTGGTGGTCTATGCCGTCGGCTGGCCACTGCTTGCGGCGCTCGAGCGTATCGGGATCACGGGATTCATCGGCCCGAAGGGGTAGGGGTTGGACGGGATACGGGAGGGGATCGAAGCCAGATCGGTCGGCGCTACGCGTCCGGCCTTCGACCTCATCACCATCAGCAACACCGACTCCTGTTCAGACTGCAACAACTGCATCCGTCACTGCCCCTCGCGAGCGATCCGTAGTGTCCATGGCCTGCACGAAATCGTCCCTGAGCGTTGCGTTGCATGCGGGGCCTGCGTGGCGGAGTGCCGCAACCCGAGCTTCTCCGTCCGAAACGACCTGCCCATCGTCCGCAAACTCCTGGCAAGCCCCCGGGGCGTGGTTGCCATCCTGGCCAGCGAATACGTCGCTGCGCTCTATCCGCTCACCCATCTCGAGATCGAGCGCCGCCTCGAGGACGTGGGATTCGCCGCCGTCGAAACGACGACTCTGGGTGAGGAGCTCGTTGCCGAAGCGTACGAGCGCGTGCACTCCGAGCAGTTCGGCGGCCCGCCCAGGCTGCGCTCGAGTTGCCCGGTCGTCGTGTCGTGGATCGAGCGCTTCTATCCCCAGTTCATCCGCTCGCTCGTTCCGGTGATTCCGCCCTACATCGCGCAGGCACGCCTCGTTCGCGAGGTCTCGCCTGACGTTGCGATCGTCTACGTCTCGCCGTGTTGGGCGCGCAAGGACGAAGTGCACGCCGAGGAGTTCGGCGGCACCGTCGACGTCGCCATCGGTTTCGATGAGCTCGCGGTTCTGCTCGCGGAGGCCCCGTTGAGCGTCAGCCCCGAGGGGCCCGCCCGCTACATCCGCCGGCCACAGCCGGTCAAGCAGCTCTCACTGATCGACGGCTTCCCGCGAACGACGCTTGTCGACAGCGACCCCACTGACTCAGGGATGGTGACGGCGCGAGGGCTTGCCGACATCGATCGGGTCCTGCGGGCGATCGAGCTCGGCGAAATCGCGCCGCACGTGGTCGATCTGCTCAACTGCGAGGGATGCGTCGATGGTCCCACGGTGGCGCCGGGTATCTCGGTATTCGCGAAGCGCAACATCATCGCGGCTGAGCGCGAGCGCCAGCCACCACCCATCGTCGATAACCGGACGTTCCTCTCGGCGCTGCCTCCGGTCGAGCTGCGCCGCTCGTTTCTCGCGCGACCGGTACACACCCGCACTCCGTCGGCGGCCGAGATCGACGAGACGCTCGCGCTCGGGGAGTTCGCGACGAGGGCCGACGCGCTTGACTGCGGTGCGTGTGGATTCGACACCTGCGTGGAGCTTGCCGCGGCGATCTGTCTCGGCGACGTCACGTGGGACCGCTGCTACCCGCTGCAGCGCAAGCGCCTGCAGCGCGCCCACGCCGAGCTCACGGAAGTCGCATTGCTCGACCCGCTGACCGGCCTGGGCAATCGGCGCGCATTCGACGCGCGACTCGCCGAGGAGGTCTCGCGGGCGGCTCGGTACGGTACGGCGCTCTCGCTGCTCATGATCGACCTCGACGGCTTCAAGCAGATCAACGACACGAAGGGCCATACCGCAGGCGACGCGATGCTCGTTCGGGTCGGCGAACTGCTCGGTGAGGTTCTGCGCGGCAGTGACATCGCGACGCGCTACGGCGGCGACGAGTTTGCGATCATCCTGCCTGACACCAGCAAGACCGAGGCGTGGCTTGCGGCGGAGAAGGTGCGCGTGGCGGTCGGCCAATCCCGAGTCGAACTCGGCGACGGTCGCATTCTTGCGGTGACGTGCTCGGTCGGACTCGCGAGCCAGGGCGAGGCGAATGCGACGATGACCGCACTGCTCGAGGCGGCTGACTCGGCGCTGTACCGCGCGAAGCGACGCGGGCGCAACCGCGTGGAGCTCGCTGCAGGGTAGGGGGGTCTCATGCACGAAGCGCTGCTGTGGAGTACCGAGGGCGACCGTGTGCGGTGCGAGCTGTGCCCGCACGAGTGCAGTATCGCCGAGGGTGACCGCGGGTGGTGCGGAGCGCGTGGTGTTGAGCATGGACGCCTCATCGCGTACACCTACGGGCTGGTCAGCTCCGTGGCGATCGACCCGATCGAGAAGAAGCCGGTGTTTCACTACTGCCCCGGCAGCGAGGTGCTCTCGCTGGGTAGCGTCGGGTGCTCGATGCGCTGCGGGCATTGCCAGAACTGGCAGATATCGCGTCCCAAGGGTGACGACGGGAGCGTGCCATTGCGCACCATCGAGCCCGAGTCCGTCATCGCCACTGCACTGCGGGAGGGCTGCCCCGGCATCGCCTACACCTACAACGAGCCTGTCATCTGGCTCGAGTACGTGCTCGACACCGGACGGCTCGCGCGGTCGAACGGTCTGTTCAACGTGATGGTCACGAACGGCTACGTCACCGCCGCGGGACTCGATGCGTTCGCGGAGGTCATCGACGTGTGGCGCGTCGACATCAAGGGGTTCTCGGAGAAGGCGGTACGGGCGTTGTGCCACGTTGGGCACGCCGACGTCATCCGCGTGCAGGCGGTGCGGGCCAGACACGTTCACGGTATGCACGTCGAGTGCGTCACCAACGTCGTACCCGGCGTCAATGACTCCGATGACGAGCTGCGCGACATCGCACGCTGGATAGCGTCCGAACTCGGGCCGCAGACGCCCTGGCACGTCACGAGGTTCATCCCGTACCTCGACTTCGCCGGCGAGGTGCCCACGCCCCTCGCCACGCTCAAGCGCGCAGCGGCGATCGGCCGCGACGAGGGGCTCGCGTTCGTCTTTCTCGGCAATGTGGACGAGCCGGGCTCCGAGGACACGGTGTGCCCCACCTGTGGAACGCTCGCCGTGCGGCGGGCGGGGTTCTCGGCGGTGTGCCAAGGGCTCTCCCGAGACGGACGTTGCGCGACGTGCGGCGGCGATCTCGGCATCCGACTCCAGGGCTGCGGCGCCACCTCAGATGATGGCGCGCGCGACCTTCCGGACGCATAGCGGTATCATGTACTGGGCCCGGATACGGGCCCCTGTCCTGTACCCGGCAAGGGAGCATATGCACCCGTGGAACCAGTCGTCATCATCCCCACGTTCTGGACGAAGCCCACACCCAAGCGTGGACGCACGTCGATTCCGGTGGACGATCTCGCCACCGCCTACGATCACCCCACCCCGATAGACAGCGACGGCACCCTGCCCGACTGCCTGCGTTCCTTGCAGAAGGTCGAAGGCCTCGGCCGTGTCGTGATCGTCGTGGCAGCGACCGACACCTCCATCGAGCACCGCGCTGAGGACAAGGTCCGCGAGATAGTCGACGACTTCCCCGACATCGACGCGTTTGTGTTCGGCCCAGCTGAGCTTGGCAGCCTGCACCGTCGGCTCGAGCAGCTCGAGTTCGCCGACATGATCGAGGGCGTCACGCTCAAGGGTTACGGCGCGGTCCGCAACGTCGGTCTGATGGCCGCAGCGGTTCTCGGCTACGAGTCGGTCGTCTTCATCGATGACGATGAGGTCGTCACCACTCCCGATTTCCTCCGCACCGCCATGTACGGCCTCGGGCAGAAGTTCGACGACGGCACGCCGCTGCTTGCCAAGTCCGGCTTCTACACCGACTCGCAGGGCCGTTGGCAGCGCAACGACGAGGTGCACTGGAGCGACATGTTCTGGCGCCAGCGCGACGCCTTCAACGAGGCGCTGTCGGTCGTCAGCAAGCCCCCGCGCATCCAGCGCACCAACATCGCGTTCGGTGGGTGCCTCGCGCTGCACCGCGACATGTTCGCCAACGTCTCCTTCGACCCGTGGGTGCTGCGCGGCGAGGACATGGACTACATCATTAACGCCCGCATGCACGGCGCGGACGTCTATCTCGATGACGAGTGGCGCATCGTCCACGAGCCGCCCGAGATGGTCTCGGAAGCGATTCGGTTCCGCCAAGACGCGTACCGCTTCGTCTACGAGCATCGCAAGATCGAGTTCGCGAAGTCTCAGGTCGACCTGCGGCAGGTGACGCCGAAGTCGATGATGCCCTACCCGGGTCCGTTCATCGATTCGAGCGTCGGCTGGCGAGCGACGATCACGGCTGCCTTGCGTTCACTCTCCGGTGCCGACAAGCCGCTGTACCGTCAGGTTGCCATGCATACCATGAAGGACGCCGGCGACTACGCGCGTCAGTACTGCCAGCACTACTTCGAGTTCCAGCGTCGCTGGCCGATTCTGATGGAAGGTCTGTGGGACGACATTGCGCTTAAGTCGCTGTTCTCGGGCGAGCGCGTGGTCGACCGTTCCGCGATCACCGGTCGCTTCCCGATCGTGCCGCCGGCCTAGCTACCAGGGAGGTAGCGCCACCTGATGCGCGAGCTCGCAATCACCTTCGGCATCGGGTTGGTGTCTGGGGTGCTGTCCGGAGCATTCGGCATCGGTGGCGGCATCGTCACGACACCGGCGATTCGGTTGATTCTCGGCGCGCCGGCGCTCATCGCTGTGGGCACGCCACTTCCGGTGATCTTCCCGAGCGCGCTCACCGGCGCACTCAACTATGCGCGTAACGGTGTCGCCGACGTACGCGCCGGCATCACATGCGGCATCGCCGGGGTCGCGACTGCGGTCCTCGGCGCCTGGACGACGCAGCTCGTCGGCGGCACGGTCGTCCTGCTCGCGACCGCCGCGCTCATCCTGTGGACCGCTGCCGACATGATCCTCCAAGTCGCTCGCCCGATGAGGGAATCGAGCGAAGCCGAGGAGCACCCGACGCCGGCGAGCACAACCTCCGTGGACGGCGATTCAGCGGCACGAAGTGAACGTGCGAAGCCAGTGAACGGAGTGCCGCAGAATCGCCCCGCAGTGGCTAGGCTCGCCGTCATCGGCCTGCTCACCGGCTTCTACTCCGGCTTCTTGGGGTTGGGTGGCGGCTTCGTGCTCGTCCCGCTGCTCACGCGATGGGTGGGCTTCCCCATCAAGCGCGCGATCGCGACCTCGCTCGTCGCGGTCACCATTCTCGCGGTGCCGGGCACCATCACGCACGCGCTTCTCGGCAACATCGACTGGCGCATCGCCGCCGCACTCGCCGTAGGTGTGGTACCGGGCGCGTTTCTCGGCTCGCGCTTCACCT